>DDTA01000069.1:8307-8501 GCA_002344285.1 Myxococcales bacterium UBA2376 | reverse complement strand
GTCAACGTGCTGCGCACCGGCTCCTTGCCGGCGCCGCTCGAGGAGCAGCAGGTCGCGGAGCTCGGCCCCACGCTCGGTCGGGACGCCGTCGACAAGGCCCAGCTCTCGTTCGGGCTCGGCATCGTGCTCGTCGTCATCATGATGATCGTCGTGTACCGGTGGTCGGGGACGATCGCGATCGTCACGGTCGCCAT
>DDTA01000069.1:0-8243 GCA_002344285.1 Myxococcales bacterium UBA2376 | reverse complement strand
ATCTACGAGCGCATCCGCGAGGAGCTGAACCTCGGCAAGTCCGTGAAGGGCGCCGTCGAGGTCGGGTTCCAGCGCGCGTTCTCCAGCATCCTCGACGGCCAGCTCACGACCGCGGTCGCCGGCTGGGTGCTCCTCCAGTACGGCTCCGGCCCCATCTACGGCTTCGCCGTCATGCTCCTCGTCGGCATCGCGACGACCCTCTTCACCAACGTGTTGATCACTCGCTACTTCTTCGACCTGTACGTCAGCAAGAAGAAGGGCGAGCTGGCCACCATCTCGATCTGAGGACGACCGACCATGGCGGCCCAAGAGCACAAGTTCCGTTACCTCCTCAAGCCCGGGAGCGAGTTCCAGTTCGTCGCGCGCTTTCGCACGGTCGGGATGGTGTCGTTCCTCCTGTGCGCGCTCAGCATCGGCATGCTGTTCGTGAACGACGCCTGGCGCGGCAGCCACCTGAACTGGACGATCGACTTCAAGGGCGGCACCGAGATCATCTACGCGTTCAAGGACAAGACCGCGCCCGAGGGTGAGACCCGCTACGTCGGCGCCGACGCCGGCAAGGTGCGCGGCGCGCTCGAGAAGGCGGGCGCGGCCGGGTTCGACGTGTCGGAGCGCTCGTGGACCGACGAGGTGAAGGGCAAGCAGGTCGCCGTGCGCGGCATCCTCGTCCGCACGCCGCGGTTCGGCGCGACCACGCCCCAGCAGCAGGAAGAGTCGCTGAAGGAGTTCCGCGCGAAGTTCGAGTCGCGCGGGCTCGATCGCCTGCAGTGGTCGGGCGACCGCCTCTTCGTGCGCTCGAAGGAGAAGATCACCGAGGCCGAGGCCGCCGACGTCTGGACCAAGGCCGGGCTCGAGGCCAAGCCCTGGGGCGAGGCGACCGCGCTCTACACGATGCCCGACGAGGGCACCGGCGAGTACAACATGACCTTCGCGATGCACGGCCTCGACCGGCAGTACGAGCGCGTGCTCGAGGCCGATCTGGCGGGCATCGACGCCGAGGTGGTGCAGACATCGCAGGTGAGCGCCAAGGCCGGTAACGAGCTGCGCAACGACGGCATCAAGTCGCTCTTCTACGCGATGCTGCTCATCGTCATCTACCTGGCGGTGCGCTTCGACATCCGCTACGCGCCGGGCGCGATCGTCGCGACCTTCCACGACGCGATCATGGTGATCGGCGTGTTCGCCGTGACCTGGACCGACGTGTCGCTGACCTCGGTGGCGGCGCTCCTCACCGTCATCGGCTTCTCGGTGAACGACACCGTGGTCATCTTCGACCGCATCCGCGAGAACACGGAGAAGCTGAAGGACAAGAAGCTCGAGCGCATCGTCGACATCTCGCTCAACGAGGTGCTGGTGCGGTCGGTCTTCACGTCGGTCACGCTGTTCGCGGTGACGCTCATGATGAACGTCTTCGGCGAGGGGCTGGTGCGCAACTTCGCGTTCGCGATGAACGCGGGCATCATCGTCGGCGTGTACTCGTCGCTCTACCTGGCGCCGCCGGTCTTCCTCTGGATCGCCAACCGGTTCTACTCCGGTCCGGCGCCGGCGCGCGCGCGGGCGGGTCAGGCGCTGGCGTCAGAGCCATGAGGTAGTCCTAGCGGGTGCTTCCTCTGCACCCGCTCGATGACGCGCTGGTTTCGCGTCTGGCGCGCGAGCTCCGGCTCCTGCCCACGACCGCGCGTTGCCTGGTGGCGCGCGGCCTGGGCGACGTGGAGGCCGCGCGCGGGTTCCTCACGCCCCGGCTCGGCGGCCTGCGGAAGCCGGACGGCATGGCGGGGTTCGACGTCGCGGCCGAGCGGGTCGCGGCGGCGGTGCTGCGGCGCGAGCGGATCGCCGTGTTCGGCGACTACGACGTCGACGGTGTGACCACGTGCGCGCTCCTGACGAGCTTCCTGCGCGGCGTCGGCGCGGACGTCGCGCCCCGGGTCGCGCGGCGCGACGAGGGCTACGGCTTCTGTGTGGCGGCCGCCGAGGACGTCCTGGCCGGGGCGCCACGGCTGGTGATCACCGGGGATTGCGGCACCAGCGACGGTGACGTGATCGCGACGGTCCGGGCGCGGGGCGTGGACGTCGTGGTCGTCGACCACCACACGGTGCCGGCGGCGGGCGACGTGCACCCCGCGTTCGCCCTGGTGAACCCGTATCGCGCGGACTCGAGCTTTCCCTTCCGGGGGATGGCCTCGGTCGGGATCTCGTTCTACCTCGCGGCGGCGGTGCGCACGCGGCTGCGCGCCGAGGGCTGGTTCCAGGGGCGACCGGAGGTCGATCCGCGGGACCTGCTCGATCTGGTGGCGCTCGGGACGATCGCGGACCTCGTCCCGCTCGCCGGCGAGAACCGGATCCTGACGACGGCCGGCCTCAAGCTGATCGCGGAACGCAAGCGGCCGGGGCTGGCCGCGCTGCTCGAGGCCGCGGGTGTGACCGCGGCTGGTGGGGCCGGCGGCGATCGGCCGATCGACGAGCAGACCGTGTCGTGGAAGCTCGCGCCGCGCCTCAACGCGCCCGGGCGCCTGGGCGACGCGGCGCCGGCGCTCGAGCTCCTGCTCGCCTCCGGCGACGAGGCCATGGCGCGGGCGCAGGCGCTCGAGGCGACCAACCAGCGCCGGCGCGAGGTCCAGGACCGGATGGTGGAGGAGGCGCTGGCGATGGTCGACACCGGGGCCGATCCCGGGCCCGCGGTCGTGGTCGCGAGCGACCGGTGGGCGCCCGGCGTCGTCGGCATCGTCGCCGCCAAGCTGGTCGATCGCTACCAGCGCCCGGCGTTCGTCCTCGCCGTCGACGCGGCGAGCGGCGTCGCGCGCGGCTCGGCGCGCTCGGCGGGCGGCGTCGATCTCTACCGCGCGCTCGGTCAGTGCGCGCCGATGCTCGAGCGCTGGGGCGGGCACGCCGCCGCGGCCGGGCTGACGCTGCGCGCCGCCGACGGCGACATGGGCGGCGCGATCGACCGGCTGCGCGACGCGCTCGGGGCCGCGGTGCTCGCCGAGGGCTCCGGCAAGGTCGTGGACAGGTACGCCGACGCCGAGGTCGAGCTCGGCCTGGTCGACGACCGGCTGGTCGACGAGCTCGGCGGGATGGCGCCGTTCGGCCAGGAGAACCCGGCGCCGCTCCTGGTCGCGCGCGGGCTCGAGGTGCGGTCGAGCCGCAAGGTCGGCGACGGCTCTCACCTCAAGCTCGAGGTCCGGTGCCCGTCGACCGGCGCGCACCGCGGCGCGATCGCGTTCGGCCAGGGCGCCGACGACCCCGGCGAAGGCGCGCGGGTCGACGTCGCGTTCACCCCGTCGCGCTCGACGTGGAACGGCCGGTCGCGCGTCGAGCTCGAGGTGAAGCGGATCGCGTTGGCGACGGACGCAGGACCGCGGTAGACAGAGGCGTGAGCCCTCGCGACCCCGACGTGCCGAAGCTCCCACGCCGCTGGGGCATGAAGTTCACGTTCGGGCAGATCGTGCGCATCGTGATGGTGGCGACGGCGCTCGTGGCCCTCATCGTGTTGCAGAAGCCGTGCGCGCGATCGGTCAGCCGGTTCGTGACCAGCTTCGGCGACGAGGACGCCGCGGTCCGCTACATCGACGCGCGGCTCGACGCGGGCGGCACGCTCCTGCGCGGCGACATGACCCCGGCCGAGCTCGAGGAGGCGATCAACCGCGAGCGCGGCGTCGCGCTCGACGCCGGCGTCGCCGACGCTACAGCGACACCACCTTGACCGGCGGTGCGGCGCCCAGCGTCACGGCGTGCTCGCCGCACGGCATGTTGCGCCGGGTCTTCGCCAGGAGCTCGGGATCGAGCGTGGCGAGCACGACGCCGTCGCCTTCGGGGCGCTCGGCGACGACCGTGCCCCACGGATCGACGACGAGGCTGTGGCCGAAGCTCCTGCGCTTCTCGTTGTGCTGGCCCCACTGCGCCGCCGCGACCACGTAGCACTGGTCCTCGACCGCGCGCGCGCGCAGCAGCAGGTGCCAGTGCGCCGCGCCCGTGTGCGCGGTGAACGCCGCCGGCACGAGCAGCACGTTGGCACCCCCGTCGCGCCACAGGCGGCGGTAGTGCTCGGGGAAGCGGACGTCGTAGCAGATCGACAACCCCAGGCGCAGGCCGTGGGCGGCGACGACGAGCGCGCTGTCACCCGCGCACGTGCCGTCGGACTCGCGCAGGGTCGCGCCGCCGGGGATGTCGACGTCGAACAGGTGCACCTTGCGATAGCTGCCGATCACGCCCTTGCCGGGCGCGACGACGACCGCGGTGTTGTACGCGCGCCGGGTGTCGCCGGGGACGGTCTCGGGCATGCCGCCGCCGATGACGACGGCGCCGGTCGACTCGGCGAGGGCCAGGAGCGTCTCGAGGATCGGCCCGGGCGCGGCCGCGTCGAGGACCTCGGCGTGGACCATCTTGTCGCCTTCCTTGCGGCCGAGGAACGCGAAGCACTCGGGCAGGACGATCACGCGGGCGCCGGCGGCGCCGGCCTCCTCGCCGAGGCGCCGGCACGTCGCGAGGTTCTGGCGGAGGTCGTCGGTCGAGGAGAGCTGCACCGCGGCGATGGTGACGGGCGAGTCCATGCCCGCCACTTTACTCCCTGGGGAGCGCGTCGAGCTCGGCCCAGCGGTCGTAGAGGCGCGTGACCTCGGCCCGCGCGGCGTCGAGGGCGGCGACCAGCGCCGGGACCTCGGCCGGGCGATCCTTGAAGACCGCCGGGTCGGAGAGCGTGGCCTCGAGGTCGGCGACCGCGGCCTCGGCGCCCGTGATGGTCGCCTCCATCGCGGCGAGCTCGTGCTTCTCCTTGAAGGTGAGCTTGCGCTCGCGGACGCGCGTGCGTGCGGGCCCTTCGACTCGGGGCTGCGCCCCTCGCTCAGGGTGAACGGGATCCGTTCGGCCCGAGTCGAAGGACCGTCGGTTCTCGTACGTCGTGTAGTTGCCCTCGTGGAACACGACCTTGCCGTCGCCCTCGAAGGCGAGGATGCCGGTGGCGACGCGATCGAGGAACCAGCGATCGTGGCTGACGACGAGCACGCAGCCGGGGAAGGCGCACAGGGCGCCCTCGAGCGAGCCGAGCGTGAGCAGGTCGAGGTCGTTGGTCGGCTCGTCGAGCACCAGCAGGTTGCCGCCGCGGCGGAGCAGGCGCGCGAGCTGGACGCGGTTGCGCTCGCCGCCCGAGAGCTTGCCGATCGGCGTGTCCGCGGTGGCGTCGGCGAACTGCATCATGCGCAGGAACGAGCGCACGTGCATCGGGCCGCTCTCGAGCATCACGTGGTCGTGGCCCTCGGCGACCTCCTCCAGCACGGTGGCCTCCTCGCGCAGCTCGCTGCGCCCCTGCTCGAGGTAGGCCGGCTGCGTGTTCACGCCGAGCACGACCTTGCCGCGATCGGGCGCGAGCTCGCCGAGGATGGTGCGGATGAGCGTGGTCTTGCCGGCGCCGTTCTTGCCGACGATGCCGATGCGATCGCCCGGCTTCATCGTGAGCGTCAGGTTCGAGAACAGCGGCCGTCCGTCGACCGACCGGGACACCTGATCGAGCTCGAGGATCGTGCGCCCGAGCCGTCCGCCCGTGGGCAGCTCGAGGGCCATCGCGCCGGACAGGCGGTCGAGCACGCCGGGCGCGGCCGCCACCGCCGCCTCGAAGCGCTCGACGCGGGCCTTGGCCTTGGTCGTGCGCGCCGGCGGCCGCCGACGGATCCACTCGATCTCGCGGCGGACGAACATCGAACGCTCGTGCTCGCTCTTCTCCTCGTGCGCGAGCCGCTCGGCCTGCTTGAGGAGGAACGTCGAGTAGTCGCCGTCGTGCGCGTGGAGCGCGCCGCGGTCGATCTCGACGATGCGCGTCGCCACGCGATCGAGGAAGTAGCGGTCGTGGGTGACGAGCAGCAGCGCGCCGGGCCAGCTCTCGAGCCGCCCCTCCAGGAACGCGACCGTATCCGCGTCGAGGTGGTTGGTGGGCTCGTCGAGCGCGAGCACGTCGGCCTTGCCCAGGAGCGCCCGCGCCAGCGCGACGCGTCGCTTCTGCCCGATCGACAGCGTCCCGATCTGCGCCTCGAGCGGCGGCAGCTCGAGCGCGGCGGCGAGCGTGTGGATCTCGTGCGCGGGCACAGCGGCGTCGCGGGCGCAGAGCTCGCCGACGGTGCGCGCGCCGTCGAGCCGCGGCTCCTGGGGGACGTACTCGAGCGTCAGATCGCGCCGCCAGGTGATCGTGCCACCATCGGGCTCGAGCTGGCGCCGCTCGTCCTCTTCCAGGCCGACCCCGCGCCGCGCGGCGACCACCATCTTGAGCAGCGTCGACTTGCCCGTCCCGTTGCGCCCGATGACGCCGATGCGGTCGCCCTGGTGCACCGACAGCGACACGCCGTCGAGCACCCGGCGGGTGCCGAAGCTCTTCTCGAGCCCGAGCACGGTGAGGATCGTCGACACGGCCCCGCACTATGCGGTACGGCAGGGGCGTTGTCACACGACCTCGCCAGCGAGCCTGTCGCGATGATCGCCCGCGACGATCGGCGCGGCCGCGGCGAGCGCGGCGCATCGTCCGGCATGGCTGGCGGTAGCACCCGCCGCGCCGCTATCCTGGCTCCCATGATGCGCTCGGCGGCGTTCCTCGTGGCGGTGGGGGTCACGGCCTGCGGCGACGACGCGCGGCCGACGTTCGTCGCGGTGACGATGAACACCGGCACCAACCCGGGATTGCCCCACGACGCGCTGCCCGACGACGGCTACGGCGCGCAGGAGGCGGCGTACTCCGACGAGCACTACGGCGACGGTCTGGCGTGGCGCGCGGTGATCGACGACACGCGGGCGTTCTTCGCCGAGGTCGACGCCGACGTCGTCGCCTTCCAGGAGATCTTCTCGAGCGCGGAGTGTCCGGACGTGCCGGTCGAGGCGCGCGCCGGCTTCGTGTGCGAGACGTGGGCGGCCGGCGATCCGACGGTCGCGCAGCTGGTCGTCGGTGCCGGCTACCAGGTCGCGTGCCACGCCGGCCACCACGACAAGTGCGTGGCGGTGAAGCGCACGTTCGGCTCGATCCGCGGCTGCGACGGTGACCTCTGCCTCGACGGCGCCGCCGGCGTCGGGGTCGGCGGATGCGGGCAGGGCGCCCGCGTCGCCCGCGTCGTCGTCGATCGCGCCGCCGGGGCGCCGATCACGGTGGTGAGCGTGCACGGGACCTCGGGGCTGGCGCCTGGCGACGTCGACTGCCGCATCGCGCAGGTCGAGCAGGTGTTCGTGGATCTCGGCCTCGGCGACGGCGCCCCCGGCGTCAGCGGCGCGCACAACCTGGTCCTGGGCGATCTCAACACCGACCCCGGGCGCGCGGTGGCGGCGGACGCGAGCGCCGCTCGCTGGAACGACTTTGTCGCCGAGGGCAGCCGCTTCCACTTCGTCTCGGACGTCGGCCCGGAGGCGCCGCCGAGCTACGCCGGCCTCCTCAACATCGATCACGTGATCACGGACGACCTGCTCGGCACCTGCCACGTCGCGGAGGACGTCACCGACCGCGTCTTCTTCGACCACAAGCCGGTCGTGTGCGACCTTGCGCTCCCCGACTGATCCCGACGCCGACGCCGACGTCGACGTGCCGATCCGGGTCGACTTCCGCGATCCCTCGACGGCGCTGACCTGGATCGAGGAGACGCGGATCAAGCGCCCATACCGGCCGCGCTTCTTCACGGCCTTCTGCGCCGCCCTGAGCAGGCGGTCGAGCGTCCGCATCCTCGAGCTCGGCTCCGGCCCGGGCCTGCTGGCCCGCGCGCTCCTCGTCCACTGCGACGTGCGCAGCTACGTCGCGCTCGACTTCTCGCCGGCGATGCACGCGCTCGCCGCCGAGCACCTCGGGCCGCTCGCCAGCCGCGTCGACTTCGTGACGCGCGACTTTCGCGAGCCGGCGTGGCCCGACGGGCTCGGTCTGTTCGACGCGGTCGTGACCCTGCAGGCGGCGCACGAGACCCGTCACAAGCGTCACCTCGTCCCGCTGCTCGCGCGCGCCCGCCTCGTGCTCGACCCGTGCGGCGTGGTGCTCTACGCCGATCACTACCTGACGCCGGAGACCAAGCTCCCGGCGCTCACGCCCGCGCGCGAGGACCAGCCGCTCGCGCTCGCGCAGGCCGGCTTCGTCGACGTCGAGCTCCTCCACGACGAGGGCAACATGGCGCTCTGGCGCGGCACCAATCCGCCCGCCTGACCATCGGCGCAGCCGGGCAGGCGCGCCCGTTCGTCGGCGCCGCGGTTACCCACCTGCGTAGTCGGGCAGCCGCGCCCGTTCGTCGGCGCCGCGG
>DDTA01000075.1:69181-81871 GCA_002344285.1 Myxococcales bacterium UBA2376 | reverse complement strand
TGGGGTTCACACAGCGCTTACGGAAGATCTCCCGCGCATTGGCGAGGGCGACATCGATTCGTATGTTCATCGAGCTTTGAGCCAAGAGTGCGCCGGTGGTTCCGCTACGGGGCTCGAGCGGCTGGAGTGGACAGCGTTGCGCGTTCGTCTTCCCGTAGCCGACACGACGGATTTCGTGCTGGAGAGCGGCGGCGCGGTCGAGATGCCGATCGAACGTCGTCACGACGGTGACTGGGTGAGTGGTCCACGGGCGAGTCCCTGGACCGAACCTCCATTCTTGTTCCATGTGGGCGAGGCGGAACTTCGCCTCGATGTGATCTGGGACTTCTGGGCCCGGGGGCTTGGTGCGCAGCAAGTCGAAGCGGCTGTTGGACGTGTACTGGCTCGCGGCAAGGGCTGGTACCGGGCACCGTAGTTGACTGCGAACCGAGCTACTTGTGGAAGTGAACCACGCGGCTGTACACGTGGAGCTCGGCGCCGTGCACGAGGATCGCGAAGCCGACGTCGAGGCTGCCGTTGTCGAACGCGGGGTAGTCGATGTACCGGAACACGTCGTGACGTCCACGCGCGTCTCTTCCGTAGCGCGCGACGAGCCACGGCTCGATGTCGGGGAGTCGCGCTCGCTCGGCGTCGAAGAACGCCCGGACCACCGCGCTGGCATCGGTTGCCTGCTCGGGCGCGCCGCGCTCGTCGCGGAGCCACACGCGGCGGAGGAACCCCTGCTCGAGCGGGCGGTCAGCTTCGACGCCGCCGAACCGGTAGTGCCATCGACGGGACCAGTGGCCCAGCTCCAGCACGCGGTCCACGTCGGCGTCGTATCGCGTAGGCAGGTGAAGCGCGACCAGCCCGGCGACGAGCTCGATGGAGATGCGCGACGCGAGCTCGGCGGCCGTCGCCGTCCACAGCGGGACGGGGTACTCGGCGTCCTGTCGCCAGTCGCCGGTGCGCATGCGAGCTGCTTCCTCCGCTGGATCCACGACGAGCGGCAGCGTCGCGAACCACTCCCCGACGTCACTCACGCGAGTCTCGCAGCCGTGAGGAGATTCGAACGCACGGTCCTCCCAGCATCGCACACCGGCTGGGCTGCTGCCGTTCGATCAGATGCGGACGCGGAGCGCCTCGTAGGACTCGGCGTAGGCGTAGCCGCTGAGGCGGCCGAGGGCGCGGGCGAGGTCGCGGCTCGAGTCGAGGTCGAGGTTGGCGAGCTGCGACTTGTGGGCGGAGATGGCCTCGATCTTCTTGTCGATGCTCACCGAGACGTCGGCGAAGCACTGGCCGAGCGAGCGCGACTGGGCGTTCATCTCGGGCGACGAGAGGTAGGCGAGGAGGTCGCACGGGGTGCGGCGGAGCGCCGAGACGGTGGCGCGGTTGACCAGGCCGTGGTCCCAGTGGAGGTCGTGGGCCGAGTGGGTGATGACGAGGTCGGGCTTCACGTCGCCGACCAGGGCGTCGAAGCGGCGCACCAGCTCGTGCATCGGGATGTCCTCGACGCGGCACTGGCGCTCCTCGTAGACGATGAAGAGCTGGGCGCCGATGATCTTGGCGCCGGCACGGGCCTCCTTGGTCCGCTCCTCGGCCCGGTTGGGGACGCTGACCACCGCCATCGTCACCTGCGCGCCCTCCTCGGCGAGGCGCGCGAGCAGGCCGCCGGCGCCGACCTCGAGGTCGTCGGGGTGGGCGCCGAAGGCGAGCACGCGCCCGCCCTTCTCTTCGTCGAAGATGCGGTTCATGGGGAGGCTCCGGCGGCGGGGCGGGCGACAGGCTCACCGAAGAGGACGCGGCGGCTGTCGGGTCCGCAGTTGAGGACGAGGTCGAGGAAGCCGAGGTACGGCACGAAGCCGAGCTGGCCGTAGCGCTGCGCGTACTGCGGGTGCGTGAACGACTGCCACATCACCGAGATGCCGGCGGCCTCGAGCGCGGGGACGTCGAGGTACTCGCTCGATCCGCCACGGCCGGACAGGTAGACGCGCGCGCCGACCTTCTTGCACATGTCGATGATGCGGTCGGTCTTCTGGCCGACCAGCTCGAGCGAGGACGAGCGCAGGAGCGGCACCGTGATGCCGAGCCACCGGCGCGCCAGCTCGATCATGTGCAGATCGAGATCGAGGAGCTTCTCCCACGGGCGGGTGAAGACGTCCTCGAGCTCGGCGGCGTACGTCGACCAGTAGGGGGCCTTGCCGTAGTGGGTGCGTAGCGTCTGCCACGTGCGCCGCTGCCAGTGCTCCTTGTGGTCGCGCGTGCAGCCGCTGTCGGTGATGCGCTTGTCGCAGATGCGGTCGTGCTGCGTCCCGCGCTCGAGCGGCACGGTCAGCCACGTCGGCCCGTTGTTGACCTTGAGGCGCTGGCGGTTCTGGAAGTTCTCGCGCTCGTACTGGAGGTCGTCCATCACCACGAACACGTCGGCCTTGGCCATCTTGTCGAGGTAGCCGAGCCACGGCAGGTAGTGCGGCTGGTGCGCGGCCAGGATCATGGCGCTCATCGGGGCGCGCCTCCCGCGGCCGGCGGCGGCGCACCGGCGACGTGGCCGCGCGTCTCCCAGCTCGACGTGTCGAGCGTGAACATGCCGAGCGGCGTGAGCAGGAGGTACGCGACCGGCATGAGCACGGCCATGGGCAAGAACGCGATCGGGTGGACGCGCAGCCACGGCGGCAGCTTCCGGGTCGTCGGCGCGAACCAGTAGATGAGGCTGAACGCCGCGATCACCGCGATGTGGAACATCGCCAGATCGAGGAACTCGCCCTCCAGGATGTGGTTGATGATCACGAACGGATAGACGAGCAGCAGCATGAACATCGACAGGTACTGGATGCAGAGCAGCGGGTGCAGCTTCCAGGCGTGGCCGATGCCGAGCGCGAAGTCGACGACGTTCGAGCGCTTCCAGCGCAGCTGCTGGTTGAAGTAGCCGCGGAGATCGGTGGGCGCCTTGGTGAAGCACATCGCGTCCATCGTCATGACGGTGCGGTAGCCGTGCTTCACGATCTGGCGGGTCAGGAAGCGGTCCTCGCCGTACTTGATCGGCACGCCGAGGATGTTGCGGTTCTCGAGGATCGGCTCGAGCTGGATGAGCACGTGGCGGCGGTAGGCCGTGAGGCAGCCCGACAGGCACATGACGCTCTTGAGCGAGCGCTCGAGGTTCTTCAGGTGCTCCTGACCGAAGTAGTACTTGATGGTCTGGAGCTTCGAGAGCCAGTTGTCGTTGGGGTTCGAGACGTGGACGCGGCCGCCCACCGCCGCGATGTCGGGCGCGGTGAAGCGGGCGACCAGCTCGCGCAGCGCGGTCGGGAAGATGATCACGTCGGAGTCGACCGACACGATGATCTCGCTCGTCGACTCGCGCACCGCATGGTTGATGCCCTTGCGCTTCCCCATGTTGAAGGGGTTGCGCAAGACTCGTACATTGGGGTGCTCGGACGCCGCCTTGCACGCCCACTGGTAGCTGTCGTCCGTCGAGCAGTCGTCGACGACGGTGATGTTCAGCTTCTCCTTCGGGTAGTGGAGCTTGGTGAGGCTGACGATCGTGTCGTAGATGGAGCGCCCCTCGTTGTAGAGAGGGACCACCACCGTCACCGTCGGCTCGTAACCCTCGATCTTCTCGTCGAACTTCTTGCCCTTGAAGAGAGCGAGATAGAGACCGAAGACGTAGCGGTTCAAGAAGACGATGAAGATGAACAGGTAGATGGGGAAGTTGGACACGGCCGGCCGATCCAGCGTCAGCAAGAGCGGTGCCGGGAACTCCAGTTCCTGCATGTGAACCCGACTGCGCTGTTGGCAACGGGTAGCGGCTGCCAGATCGGAGCCCCTGGTCATCGATCTGTGGTGGCGCCTCTCCACAGCGGCTGGGCTCGAAGCCCACTCGCTCTGCGCAGATCGCCCACGATCGCGCGTGGCGATGTTCTTGCAGACTTGCCGATCCCTACGCCTCAGCCCCCCGCCCTCCAACATGCCAGAACCAAAGTCGCCGCACGACGGCAAGCGACCCCCGCCGCCTCACCCCACGAGGCAACGCTCGATCGAAGTGGATCGGACGATCGTCGACCGCGCCCCTCGCGCTGCGCGCGAAGGGCGTGACGAGCGGACGATCGTCGATCGAGCCCCCGCGCACCTGCCGTCGCCGCAACCGCGCTCGCGACGCTCGACGCCGCCCGGCGTCTCGGCATCGCTGGCACCGTCCGCACCGAGGCCGGCGCCGCTCCCTCCCAGGGCGTCGCCGGCCAACGTCATCCCCTTCGCGCCGCGCCCGCCGACGGCGAAGCCGGTGCTCGACCTCCCGCCGCTCCCCCAGCCGGCGCCGCTCACGGCGCCGGTGGCCATCTCCACCCGCCGCAGCTCGGCGGTGCTCGCCATCGCCGCCGCGGCGTCGGCGGAGCCCGAGTTCGAGCCGGCCACCGACCGGGTGCCGCCTCCGCCCGAGCTCGCGCCGCCACCCCCGCCCGCGCCGCACGCTGCAACCCCGGTGGCCGCGGACACCAATCATGCAGCCGGGCCCGCGAACTCGAACTCGCAGTGGGCCGTCTACGAGCAGCTCGGCCTCGGTCCGCGCCCGCTCAAGGACGCCGTCTCGCCGGAGACCGCCAAGTTCCTGGTCAACGCGTACCGCGCGCTCGGCTTCGGCATCCTCACCATCATCGTGATCGTGCTGGTCGGCTACATCGCGACCAGCGCGTTCTACTTCGTCTCGGACAGCTGGGTGCAGCCGATGCGCGTCGCCCGCACCGACGAGCGCGTGCTGTCGCTGCAGTCGGAGCTCGCCGCGCAGGAGAACATCCGCGACAAGGTCGTCGCCGAGCTCAACCACGCCGATCGCTACATCGCGGTGCAGCAGGCGTATCAGTCCGAGTTCGCCGCGGCGATCCGCGCCGACCTCACCGGTCGCAAGGCCCAGCTCAACCGCGTGCGCGAGCTCGCCAGCGGCTACGCCAGCGCGCGCGATCGCGTGCGCCGCTCGAACCAGGCGTACGCCGCGGCGTCGCAGCGCAAGATGGCGGAGGAGTACGCCGCCGGCCTCATCGATCGCGGTCAGATGCTCTCGGGCAAGTTCCAGCTCGCGCAGATCACGAGCTCGAACATGACGCTCGCCGAGCGCCAGGCCGAGTACGAGAGCCGCGCCGCCGACCTCGAGACCGAGGCCCAGGCGCTCGACGCGATCCTCGACGAGAAGGGCGGGACGTCGGCGCTCAGCTACGACGTCCTCAAGATCAAGCAGGAGTACGAGCTGTCGCGGCTCGAGACCCAGAAGGCGATCGAGAACCGCGAGGCGCTGAAAGCGAGCCTCGAGCGTCAGGAGAAGGTGGTCGAGGGGCTCCAGCAGTCGCCGTACCTGCGCGCGGTCGACGGCAACGCCAACGTCGCGTTCGTGCCGTACTCGAACATGGACGACGTCAAGGCCGGCGCGCCGCTCTACGGCTGCGCGCTCGAGATGCTGTTCTGCCGCAAGGTGGGCAAGATCGTCGAGGTCATGGAGGGTGAGGTGTCGTTCAAGCACCCGCACCGCGAGAAGGTGCTGCGCGGGCGCATGATCGTGGTCGATCTCAAGGACAAGAGCGCCGCGGAGGACGATGTCCTCTTCGTCGGCGGACGTCCGCTCCTCTTGTAGGTATCGTCGTCGCCGATGAGCCCCGCCGGGTATCTCGCCACCATCCTCCTCGTCCTCGCCACCGCCACGACGGCGCGCGCGGACGGCTATTGCGATCACGTCAAGGCCGTCGCCGCGGCGCAGAGCGCCACGCTCGTCGCGCCGGAGGTGTTCACGAGCTTCGGCTACGTCGAGCAGCCGGCCGCCGCCGCGATCCCCACCACGACGTCCGATGACCTGCGCTTCACGCTCGGCGTGAAGTACAGCCTCGGCGACCTGTACGAGGGCGCGGTCACGCGCCAGCGCGCCGACGCCGACTGCCGGCGCCAGCGCGCGCTCGCCAGCGTGCAGACCGTGCCAGCGCGTCGCGCCCTCGCGGCCCGGGCCAAGGTGCTCGACGCGGCGATGGACGAGGCCGCGAAGCTGCTCGCCGAGGCCGACGCCGACATGCGCGCCCGGCGCGCGACGGCGCAGGAGGTGATGGCGACGCGGCTGCGCGTCGAGCAGCTGCGCGCGCTGCGCGCCGAGACCCACAAGCAGCTCGACACGCTGCCCGCGGGCGACGGCTCGCTCGCCGGGGCGCTCGGCTCGTACCACAAGGCCGACGCCGACGTGGAGAAGGCCGACGCACGGCTGCGCGGGGCGCAAGCGTGGGACGTGAGCGTGCGCGTCGGCTACGACAAGTTCCTCGAGGGCGACGACGAGTCGCCGTACTTCGCGGTCGTCCAGGCCAGCTTCAACCTCGGCTGGATCATGCAGCAGCCGGCGAACAAGCGCGCCGCCGCCGCGCGGGCGCGCATGGTGCGCGACGAGCCCAACGCGGCGGCGACGCCGGCGGTGCGCGCGCTCTATGACAGCGAGACCCAGCGCGCGAAGGAGGCCGGCGTGCTCGCCGCCGAGCTCGAGCGCCAGCTCGAGGCGCTGCGCCGCATCGGCGGCGACGACGGCCGCCGCTTCCGCCAGACGGTGTGGTTCGAGTGGGTCGAGGCTGCGGCCGATCACGCGTACCTCGAGGCCCACGCCGCGTCGCTGGCGGAGGTCCTCGGCGAGGGCGGTGGCTCATGATCGACGCCGCTCGTCCTGAGCGAGCGAAGCGAGTCGAAGGACACCTGGCGCTGCTCGCGTTGCTCGCGCTCGCCGCGTGCAAGAACGGCAGCGCCGAGGAGCGCGCGCGTCGCTCGCCGCCGCCGCCCGCCACGCGCGCGCTCGCCCCGCCGGGTGAGCTGAGGGTCGCCGAGCCCGGCGCCGTCTGCCTCACGCGCGGCGACCGCGACTTCGACGGCGCGCGGCTGCGCATCGACGAGCCGACGGTCCGGCTGGTCGCGCCCGCGTCCCACGGCGACGCCGCGGCGATGCGCTTCACCTTCCACGGCGACAGCGACGCCAAGACGGCGCTCGCCAGCGGCCAGGTCCGCCGCCAGCTCGGCCTCAAGCTGCGCGCGGCCGACGGCTGCAACGTCGTCTACGTCATGTGGCGCCTCGATCCGGCGGCGATGATCGAGGTGTCGACCAAGGTGAACCCGGGCGCTCGCGATCACGGCGACTGCGGCACGCGCGGCTACACCAAGCTGAAGGCGACGCGCAGCGCGCCGCCGCCGCCCCTGCGCATCGGCGCGACCCACACGCTCGCGGCCGCGATCGTCGGCGACGAGCTCACGGCGCGCATCGGCGACGAGGTCGTGTGGCGCGGTCGCCTCCCCGATGCCGCGCGCACGCTCGCCGGCCCGGCCGGCCTGCGCACCGACAACGTCGCCGTCGAGGCCGAGCTCCTGGTCTCGCCCATCTCCGCCCGCCACGCCGTCCCCGGCTGCGATTGACCCGCCGTTCGTCCTGAGCGAGGTGCGAAGCACCGGGTCGAAGGACCGCGCTGCAAGCGCTGCAGCGAGATGGCCCCTGTGCGCAGCGCTTGCGCGTTTCCGCGCCGCTCCCGCCTTCCCGCGGCTGTGCGCGCTGGCGCGGCCGTTGCTGAACGGATCGTGCGTCCGCTCGCGAATCCTTTCGCGCGCTCGCGGCTCTCACGGTCCGGAGAAAGCAACCATGAAACGCATCGCGATTCTCGGCGCCGGCACGGCCGGCACCATGATGGCCAACCGGCTGGCGCGGACGCTCCCGGGCGACTGGCAGATCCTCCTCCTCGATCGCGACGACGAGCACGTCTACCAGCCCGGCCTCCTCTTCCTGCCCTTCGGCGCCTACCGCGAGGAGGAGCTCGTCAAGCCGCGCACGCAGCTCGTCGATCGGCGCGTGAGCCTCCGCCTCACCGGCATCGACCGCGTCGCCGTCGACGAGAAGCGCGTCGTGCTCGCCAGCGGCGAGTCCGTCGCCTACGACTTCCTCGTCCTCGCGACCGGCAGCCGCATCCTGCCCGAGTCGACGGCCGGGCTCACCGGCGCGGGCTGGTACGAGAACGCCTTCGACTTCTACACCCTCGACGGCGCGCGGGCCCTGCGTGGCGCGCTCGAGCGCTTCCGCGGCGGACGCCTCGTCCTGAACGTGGCCGAGATGCCGATCAAGTGCCCGGTCGCGCCGCTCGAGTTCCTCTTCCTCGCCGACGCGTACTTCACCCAGCGCGGCATGCGCGACAAGGTCGACCTCGTCTACGCCACGCCGCTCGAGGGGGCGTTCACCAAGCCGGTCGCCTCCCGTCTCCTCGGCGACATGCTCGACCGGCGCGGCATCACCGTCGTCGGCGACTTCGCGGCCTCCGAGGTCGACGGCGCGCGGCGACGCCTCACCGCCTACGACGGCCGCACCCTCGACTACGACCTCCTGGTCTCGATCCCGACGCACGGCGGCGCCGAGGTGATCACGCGCTCCGGCCTCGGCGATGGCTCCGGCTGGATCCCGACCGACCGCCACACGCTCGCGGTCCCGGCCGCGCCGGGCGCCTTCGCGATCGGCGACGCGACCGACCTGCCGGCGTCCAAGGCCGGCGCCGTCGCGCACTTCCAGTCCGAGGTCCTCACCGAGAACCTCTTCGCCGCGATCGACGATCGCCCGCTGTCCGCCTCCTTCGATGGGCACGCCAACTGCTTCATCGAGACCGGCCACGGCAAGGCGATGCTCATCGACTTCAACTACGACACCGAGCCCTTGCCCGGGAAGTACCCGCTCCCCGGCCTCGGCCCGTTCAGCCTCCTCGAGGAGACCGCCGTGAACCACTGGGGGAAGCTCGGCTTCAAGTGGATCTACTGGAACGTGCTCCTCGCGGGCAAGGAGCTGCCGCTCGACCACCGGATGCTGATGGCCGGAAAGCGCGCGGCCTAGGAGACCACCATGGCAACATCCACCACCGACCTCACCCCTGTCCTCGAGCGCCTCGACGCGCTCGCCGCCAAGGTCGAGCTCCTCGCCGAACGCCAGCGCGCCCACGCCGAGCTGATCGAGGACATGACACCCATCGCCCGCGAGGTGATGACCACCGCGATCGGCAAGCTCGACGCGATGGACCGGGCCGGCTACTTCGACTTCGCCGCCGAGGCCGCCGGTCTCGCCCGGCGCGTCGTCGAGGGCTTCTCGCCCGACGACGTCCGCCAGCTCGGTGACTCGATCGTCGGGATGCTCGAGACCGTCCGCGCGGTGACCCGCCCCGACGTGCTCGACGCCAAGCCGATCGGCCTGTTCGGCGCCGCCCGCGCCGTGCGCAAGGACGACGACGTGCAGAAGGGCCTCGCCGTGCTCGTCGAGATGCTCCGCCGTCTCGGCCACCGCGCCGAGGAGGAGGCCGCGCAGCCCGCGGCGCTCGACAAGCGGGCGCGCCTCGCCGCCATGCTCGGACCGCGCCGCGCGCGGCTCCTGCCGGCACCGGCCGCGCCGTCGATCACCGTCACCCCCGTCGCACGCGCCGCCGCGCCGGCGCGCGCGCCCGCCTGCGCGACGCCGGCCCCGGCGTCCACCGCCGATCCCGACTGGACGCGCGCCGCCGGCGAGCAGCTCGCCGCCGCGCAGGGCCTCACGCTCACCGACGCGCACTGGGTCGTGCTCGAGGCGGCGCGCGCCGACTTCGCCGCCACCCAGGTGTCCCCCAACATCCGCCGGCTGACCCAGATCGCCGGCGTCACCACCAAGGACCTCTACGTCCTCTTCCCGAAGGCGCCGGGCCGGACGATCGCGCTGGTCGCCGGCCTGCCCAAGCCCGCGGGTTGCCTCTAGGAGCCACCACCATGACCACCACCACCACACCGGCACCCAACCGCAAGGTCGCGATCATCTGCTCTCACGGTGGTCTCGACGAGGTCTACCCGTCCCTCATCCTCGCCAACGCCGCGCGCCAGTCGGGGATCGACGCGTTCATCTTCTTCACCTTCTGGGGCCTCGACGCGATCACCGAGCGGAAGGTCGACCACCTCCACGTCAACGTCGTCGGCCAGCCCTCCAGTGGCATGCCGACGATGCTCGCCGGACTGCCCGGCATGGAGGCGCTCGCCGCGTCGATGATGAAGAAGTCGATGGCGGAGCTCGAGCTGCCGACGGTGCGCGAGATGCTCCAGATCCTCGACGAGTCCGGCGCCGAGCTCTACGCCTGCGAGCTCGCGATGAAGATGTTCAAGCGGACCAAGGAAGACCTGGTGCCGCAGGTGAAGGACGTCATCACCGCCGGCGACTTCTACGACCTGAGCGAAGGCGCGCAGATCATCTTCACCTGAGGAGTGTCATGGCCAGCAAGATCGCCCCCTTCCCGCACGTCTACACCGTCGCCCTCGAGGACCGGCAGCTGCTCGCGCCGCCGCGCGCGCCGATCGCCGCCGGTCCGCCGCCGCAGTTCGGCGGCAGCGACGCGGTGTGGAGCCCCGAGGAGCTGCTCGTCGCCTCGGCGCTCGAGTGCCTTTGGACGACGTTCGAGGCCTACGCGCGCCACGACCAGCTCGAGGTCGTGCGCTTCGCCGGCAAGGGCACCGCCGTGCTCGATCGCGGGCCGGGCATCCCGGTGTTCACCTCGCTCGCGCTCCACGTCGACCTCGAGGTCCATGCCGGCGACGAGGCGCGCGCGCGCGCGCTGCTCGAGACCGCCGAGTCGAAGTGCATCATCTCGAACGTGCTCAAGGTGCGCGTGACACTCGACGTCTCGGTCCACGCCGGCGACGCGCTCGCTCAATCGGCCTGAGCCGCGGCCGCCGTCGCGCCGGCGGCGACGACCTTGCCCTGGCGCAGGACGACGAGCTCACCCTCGGCGAGCGGACGCCAGGGCTCGTCGGTGAGCGGCACGCTCGCCACCAGCGCGACGTCGACGCCGTCGGCGGTCGCCGTGCAGCGGCGACAGAGCAGGTGCAGCCCCGGCGGCCGGATCTCGCCCGTGTCGTCGCGCCGCCGGTGCCCGTGCGCGAACAGCGCGTCACCGTCGGCGTAGAGGAAGTTCGCCGGGCCGAGTTCGCGCAGCTCGCGCGCGAAGTCGGCGATCACGGCGCGCCGCGCCTCGAGCGGCGGCACCGCGCCGTCCTCCCACAAGGGCGCCAGGCGGTCGAGCAGCGCGCAGCACGCCTGCTCCGAGTCGGTGTCGCCGACGCGGCGGAAGCGGCGCGCCGCGAAGCGCGCGTCGTCCTCGATGCCGGGCAGCATCCCGTTGTGCGCGAACAGGTGCATGCGGCCGCCGAGCTCGCGCGCGAAGGGCTGGCTGTTGCGCAGGTGCAGCGCGCCCTGCGTGGCGCGGCGGATGTGCGCGATCACGAGGTCGCTCTGCGGGTCATGCTCCTGGAGGAACGCGAGCCACTGGCTCCCGCTCGCCGCGCGCGGCTCGCGCAGGAGGAAGGCATCGCGCTCCTGGAAGAAGCCGACGCCCCAGCCGTCCGTGTGCGGCCCGGTCGCGCCGCCATGGCGCGCGAGCTCCGCCATCGAGCGGTGGAGCGTCGTCGGGAACCGCGCCGACATGGCGAGGAGCTCGCACACGGTCACGCCTCCAGCTGGCGCCGGACGTCGTCCATGTCGAGCCCGCGCACGGCGGCGATCAGCTTCTCGAGCGCGGCCGGGGGCAAGGCACCCGCCTGCTCGAACACGAGGATGCCGTCGCGGAACGCCATCAAGGTCGGGATCGCGCTGATCTGGAAGGCCGACGCCAGCGCGGGCTCGGCCTCGGTGTCGACCTTGGCGAAGGTGACGTCGGGGTGCTTGGTGGCCGCGCCCTCGAACACCGGCGCGAACGCGCGGCACGGCCCGCACCACGCGGCCCACCAGTCCACGAGCACGATGCCCTCCTTCACCGTCTGATTGAACGTCTCCTGCGTCAGCTGCGTCGTCATGGTCGTTCTCCTTTCGGCGTCAGAGCCAGGGCGCGCCGAAAGGATTCGCGAGCGACCGCGTCAGCCCAGGCGCTCGAGCACACGGCCCAGCCGGGCCTGGACCTCGTCGGCGATCGGGCGCAGCGCCTCGGCGTGGGCGGCGACCGTCTGCGACGGGTCGACGGCGAGGACGACCGCGTGGTCACCCTCCTCGTAGATGACGACGTTGCACGGCAGCATCACGCCGACGTCGAGCTCCGCCGACAGCGCGCGGTGGGCGAGCGGCGGATTGCACGCGCCGAAGATCTTGTAGCGACGGAAGTCGACGCCGAGCTTCGCCTGGAGCGTGTCGCGGACGTCGATCTGGGTGAGGATCCCGAACCCTTCGCTCTTCAGCGCCTCGGGGAGCTGCTCGACGGCGGCGTCGTACCCGATGGTGAGCGTCTTCTTCATGCTGGTGGTCATGGTCGTCTCCTTGTCCGGGTGAGAGCCGCCCGCCGCCGAGAGGATTCAGCGCGAGACGGCGTCGAGGAGGGCGGCGCGGACGGCGTCCCGCACCGGGCCGGGCACGTGGTCGCCGGGGAGGCCGCGGCACAGGGAGACGCTGCGGCGCAGCGCGTCGCACGCCCCGGCGCAGCGCTCGCAGTGCGCGATGTGCGCCTCGATCCGCGCGCACGTCGCCTGATCGATGTCGGCGGCCGCGTACGCGGAGAGCTCGTGGGCGAGCTCCTGGCACGGCTCGGTCTGGCGCGCGTCGAGGACGCCGGCGAGCTTCTCGCGCAGCGCCATGCGCGCGCGGTGCAGCCGGCTCTTGAGCGCGCTGACCTCGATGCCGACGACGCCGGCGGCCTCCTCGGCGGAGAGCCCCTCGACGTCGCGCAGGACGAGCACCTCGCGCTGATCCGC
>DDTA01000075.1:36768-69146 GCA_002344285.1 Myxococcales bacterium UBA2376 | reverse complement strand
AGAGCCACGTCGAGAGCCGCGCGTCGGCGCGGAAGCCCGGCAGGTGCCGGAACGCGGCGAGCATCGTCTCCTGCAACACCTCGCGCGCCGACTCCTCGTCGCCGCACATGCGCAGCCCGAAGCGGTAGATCTGCGGCTCGTAGCGCGCGAGCAGCTCGTCGATCGCCGCGCGGTCGCCGCGCTGCGCCGCGGTGATCAGCTCGAGGTCGTCGTCAGGAGGGGGCACCCTTCGTGGATACCCCACCCCGGCGCGCGCCGCGACTCGCAGGGCAGGTCGAGAGCCCGAACAGGGTGTACAGCGGGCAGCTCCCGAGCAGGCCCGTGGCCAGCGGCACGAGGCCGAGGAGGCCCCAGTAGGTCCGCGGGCCGACGAAGACCAGGGCGAGGAGGACGAGCCCGACGACGACACGCAGACCGCGCTCGATCGGATGCTCGTTCGAGGGGATGAGCTTCTTCAGGTCCATGGCGATGCTCCTTTCGCGACCAGGAGCCAGCCACGAACCGAAAGGGTTCGCGCAAAGGATGCGCGTCGCCGCGCCGGCCCCTCAGCGCCGCGGTAGCTCGGGCAGCGACTCGTTGCCGCCGACCTTCACGCCGCAGCGGCCCGCGCGGCAGATCGGCTCGGCGGCCGGGCACGCCATCAGCGTGCACGCCTTGCCCTCGCACACGTCGGCGGGCACGTACTCCTTGCGCACGTCGGCGGCGACGTCCTTGTGCACGCCGACCGCCGTGCCGCCGTTGCAGTGGTCGCAGCACTCGAGCTGCACGACCGCGCAGTCCTCGTCGGCGCCGCAGGCCTGTCGCTCGTCGAACGTCGGGCTCGGCGCCGGGCCGTCTGTCGTCGACTGCTTCGGGCAGCCTGCGACGAGCGCGAGGGCGACGGCGACGGCGACGAGAACGAGGGCGCGCATGCGGCGACCATACCGCGACCTGTAAGGCGAAGTATCGGCGCCGCCGGGTGCCGGCGGTATGGTCTGCGCCATGGAACGCCTCCGCACCCCCGACGAGCGCTTCGCCGCGCTGCCCGATTTCCCGTACACGCCGCACTACCTCGACGTCCCCGCCGGCGACGGCAGCGCGCCGCTGCGCATGGCGTACGTCGACGAGGGCCCGCGCGACGCACCCGTCGTCCTCATGCTGCACGGCGAGCCGTCGTGGTCGTTCCTCTATCGCCACTGCATCCGCGCCGTCGTCGGCGCCGGCCTGCGCGCCGTCGCGCCCGATCTCGTCGGCTTCGGTCGCAGCGACAAGCCGACCGCGCGCACCGACTACACGTACGCCGCGCACATCGGCTGGCTGCGCGCGTTCGTCGACGGCGCCGGCCTCTCCGCGATCACGCTCCTGTGCCAGGACTGGGGCGGCCTCCTCGGCCTGCGCCTCGCCGGCGAGGAGCCGCAGCGCTTCGCCGGCATCGTCGCCGCCAACACCTTCCTGCCCACCGGCGACGTGAAGCCGCCCGACGCCTTCTTCATGTGGCGCCAGTTCTCGCAGACCGTGCCCGAGTTCCCGACGAGCAAGATCGTGAGCGGCGCCGTCGCGCGCGGCATGACGCCCGAGGTCGCCGCCGCCTACGACGCCCCGTTCCCCGACGAGACCTTCAAGGCCGGCGCGCGCCAGTTCCCGACGCTCGTTCCCGCGGCGCCCGACGACCCGGCGAGCGACGCCAATCGCGCGGCGTGGAAGGGCCTCGAGCGCTTCGAGCGCCCGTTCGTCACGGCGTTCGGCGACAGCGACCCGATCACGCGCGGCGCCGACCGCCAGCTCCAGGCCCGCATCCCGGGCGCCAAGGGCCAGCCGCACAAGACGCTCGAGAAGGCCGGCCACTTCCTCCAGGAGGACGTCGGCCCCGAGCTCGCGCAGGTCGTCATCGACCTCGTGCGCTCGTACTGATGGTGGCCAGGTCCAGGCGCCCGCTCACCCGCGGTCGGCGAACTGACGGCGGAGGCGGGCGAGCGCCGCGCGGACCAGGCGTTCGGCGGTCCGTGCGTCGTGCAGTTCGAGCTCGACGGCGATCTCCGCGCTCGACAGGCCCTCGAGCCACGCGCCGAGGGCTGCGAGCTGGTCTTCGGGCAAGTGGTCGCGGGCGTACTCGAGGATGCGGCGCGCGGTCTCGCGCGTCGTGATGTGCGGAAGCACGACCGGCCCTTCGCCGTCGACCGACTCGGCCAGCGTGTTGACGAGCTGCTTGAGACTCGTGCGGTCGCTGTTGGGCGCCCCGAGCTTCGAGGCCACGTAGTTGCGCACCACGTTCACCGTCACGATCGTGAGCCAGTCGATGAAGCCCTTGGCCGGGTTCTTCTCGTGCCAGGCCGCGTAAGACCGGAGCGCCCGGAAGTCGTCGCGCCGGAGGCGCTCGAACACCTGGGCCATGACGTTGCGGACGTCGTCCTCGGAGCCGCGGTAGCTGCCCATCGAGCGATTGGTGCGCGCGATTCGTTCGACCAGCGGACCGAAGCGCGAGAACAGCGTCATCCACGCGACTTCGTCACCCCGCAGGATCAAGCGCAGTAGCTCGTGATCCCCGGTCGATCGCATCGAGATCACGAGATGTTATCTCACCACTCGAAAATCGCGTGCGGGAGCGTGACGGAATGACCTGAATCCCTGTTGTCCGTCAGTGGAACCGGAGCCGCGATCGGTGGAAGACTCGACACGAGGGAGGCAGAGGACGCCCATGGCGGCACCGGTCGGCGTCGGCGATGTACTCGCCGACAAGTACGAGGTCACGAGGATCCTGGGCACGGGCGGCATGGGGGTGGTCGTCGCGGCGAGGCACCGCGAGCTCGACAAGCTCGTCGCGCTGAAGTTCATGCACGAGGAGCTCTCCTCGAGCACGCAGGCGGTCGAGCGCTTCCTGCGCGAGGCCCGCGCGGCCGCACGGCTCCAGAACGAGCACGTGGGCCGCGTCCTCGACGTGGGCAGGCTACCGGGCGGCATCCCCTACATCGTGATGGAGTACCTGGAGGGCAAGGATCTGCTGCAGGTGCTCGAGGAGCGCGGGCCGCTGCCGGTGTCCGAGGTCGTCGAGCTGGTGCTCCAGGCGTGCGAGGGGATGGCCGAGGCCCACACCCAGGGGATCGTCCATCGCGACCTCAAGCCGCAGAACCTGTTCCTCACCACCCGCCCGGATGGCCGCCGGCTGGTCAAGGTGCTCGATTTCGGGATCTCGAAGTCGCAGTTCGCGAAGGGACCGACCTCGACCGCGCAGTCGATGGGCTCGCCTGCGTACATGGCGCCGGAGCAGGTGAAGTCGGCGCGCTCCGTCGACGCCCGGGCCGACATCTGGTCACTGGGCGTGATTCTGTACCAGCTCCTCTCGAACCGGCTGCCGTTCGACGGCGACAACGTCCACGAGGTGATGTTCAAGGTGCTGTCGGAGGCGCCCGTGCCGCTCGCCTCGGTACGGAGCGACTTGCCACCACGCGTGCTGGCGGCGGTGGAGCGCTGTCTGGACAAGGAGCGAGAGCGTCGCTTCGCCAGCGTGGCGGAGCTCGCGCAGGAGCTCGTGCCGTTCGCGCCCGAGCGTGCGCGTGCTGCGCTCTCGCTGATCGAGCGGGTGGTCGACGCGACCACCGGCCAGCGCCCGGTGACCTCGGCGGAAGAGGACGATCCTGCGTCGGTGTTGCCCCCGACCGGGACGGCGGAGGTCACGTCGACCACGCTCGGCGGCGCCGTCTCCAGCATGACCACGACCGCGCCGCGCGCGGCGTGGCCGCGCTGGGTGATCGCCATCGGTGGCGCCGCCGTCGTGCTCGGCCTGGTCGCCTTCGTGGTCACCCGGGACCGCGGTGCCGGGGCACCGTCGGCGGCGCCCGTGCGAGGCGTCGACCTCGGTTCCCTCGGCGCGGACGCCGGGGCGGTGGTCAGCGTGACCCTCGACGCCGGGACCGCGGACGATCTCGCCCATGCCGTTCACGTGGACGCCGCGGCGATCGGTGTCCGCCCCGCGGACGGCGCGGACGATCCGTCGATCGGGCAGACGAGCCGGCCGAGCCGGCCGAGCCGGCCTGCGACGCGCGACGCCGGATCGCGGCCCGATGCGGCGCGCGTCGTGGCCCCACCACCGATCGACGCGCCCGCGCTCGAGCCCGCGCGCGAGGATCCCGTGCTCACCCCCGCGAGAGAACCATGACCAGCAGATTCCCCCTTCACCTCGTCGTCATGCTCGCGCTGATATGCGCCCCGACGATCGCGGCGGCCGACGACTTCTATGACGCGTACCAGCGAGGCATGGCGGCCTTCCGCGCCAAGGAGTACATGGCGGCGCGCGCGGAGTTCCAGCGAGCGTACGACCTGCGGCCCGAGCCGATCGTGCTGTTCAACATCGCCCAGACCTACCGGCTCGCGGGCGACGAGGACCAGGCACTGCTTCATTACCGGCGGTTCCTATCGGAGTCGCAGATCGCCGAGGACCTGCGGGCCGAGGCGCAGCGTCACGTCACCGAGCTGGAAGGTGCGGCCAGGGCGCGAGCCGCGACGCGCGCGGCCGACGCGCACGAGGGGCCACGCGAGCCCGACGGGACCGCGGTCACCGTCGCCGAGCCGCCGGTCGATCGACCGCGCCCGACCGAGACCGTCGGCGACGTCGCGAGAGAGACGAAGGTGGAGGGCTCGGGCGCGGCATCGGCCGACGTGGTCCGCCGTCGCCGTGTCCCCACCGCGTCCTGGGTGGCCTTCGGCGTCGGCGGGGCGGGCGCAGCCGGGGGCGTGGTGCTCGGGATCCTCGGCAAGCGCGCCGAGAGCGACCTGCAGCGCAACCCGAACGCGACCCAGGCCGACGCCGATCGGGTCGAGACCTACGAGACGGCGATCAACGTGTCCTGGGGCGTCGCCGTGACCGCGACCGTCGCGGGCGCTGTCATCTATGTCGTGGCGCCGTCCTACCGGACCGATCGGCGACTGGTCGTCGCGCCGACCGACGGTGGGTGGGCCGCGGCGCTGTCAGGCCGGTTCTGAAGCTTTGAGCTCAAACGAGAGGGGGACGTTCGTGAGACACGCCTTGGTCCTGCTGGTGGGCGCGCTGGGCGCCTGTGATCTCGATTCTCGCCTTCCCGGCAACGTCGACGCGCCGCAGCCGGACGCCGACGTGCCGGTCGACGCCGGCGACGACAGCGCCGTCGACGCCTTCGATGCGGCGTCAGTGACGTGCGGAGCGCTCGCGGCGAAGTCCAGCACACGGGGGCTATGGTGCTTCCGGGAGGGAGCCGGGACCACGACGGCGAACCTGGCCGGCTGCGCCGGGGACATCACGGGCATCGCGCCGGCCGACTGGCGGAGCGGCGGCGTCGAGCCCGTGACCTCGCTCATGCGCATCCCCGACTCGACCTGTCTGGATCTGGGGACGCCGTGGGAGGTCCAGGTCGAGGTCGAGCTCGGGACCTTGCCGTCCCGGAACCAGGCCGTCCTGTGGCGAGCGGATCACACGGTCGGCTCCGCCGTCCCGCAGTGGGTCCGGCTAGGGGTCAGCGTCACCGGCCAGCTCTCCTGTGAGGTGGGCCGCAACAACATCGACGCCTTCAACGTCCAGTCGGGTGCTGGAACGATCGCACCCGGGGCTCACGTGCTCGCGTGCAAGCGCAACGCGAGCGGCGTGCTCACCGTGTGGTTGGATGGTGTCGACGTCACTTCAACGACCAACGGCACTCCCCATGGCGCCACCACGGCCACAGACCAGGACTTCACGGTCGGTTACACCGACGCGCCGAGCAGCATCCAGCCCGATACGCCGCTGCGGGTCATCGGCGTGATCAAGGGCGTCGCGATTCACGCCGAGTGACCGGCATCGCGCCGGGTGAGAGTTGCCTTTCGCTCGCAGATCGACGCTAAGGAGGCGCGAGCGCCGCCTCGATCGCGGCGAGCGCCTCGGCGACGCGCGGTGACGGGCCGAGCAGGTAGGCGTCCTTCATCACCTTCACGCGGCCGCCTCGGACGGCGGGGAGGTCGCCGAGGCGTTGCCACTCGGCGAGCGCGGTCGCGTACTCGGCGGCGTACGAGACGTCGAGGATGACGTCGGGGCGGGTGCGGAGCAGCTCCTCCGGCGACACCTTCGGGTAGCGCACATTCGCGCCGGTGAGGACGTTCTCGGCGCCGGTGATGGCGAGGAGCTCGTCGAGCCAGCTGCCGCCGGCGGCGGCCACCATGTTGCCGAGCCCGCCCGCCTCGCGATCGATCACGAGCAAGACGCGGAGCCCGCGGCCCCGGCGGCGATCGCGCGAGGCGGCGATCGCGTCGTCGAGGGCGACGAGCGCGGCCTTCGCCTCGGGCTCGCGGCCGAGGCGTGCCCCGATCGTCGTGAACGCCTTTCGCAGGTCGGGCAGCGAGTGCATGTCCACCAGCAGGACGTCGATCCCGGCGCCACGGAGCGCGGTGGCGGCGTCGTCATGGATGTCATCGCCGATCACCAGATCGGGGCGCAGCCGCACGATCGTCTCGAAGCTCGGCTGGAGAAAGCTCCCGACTTTCGGAAGCGTGTTCACTGCAGGCGGAAAAGTGGAGAAGTCATCCACGCCGATCAGGCGATCGGTCGCGCCGAGCGCGGCGACGATCTCGGTCGCGCTCGGCGTCAACGTCACGATCTTCTGCGGATCTTTTCCGCGCTTCGATCGATCGACGTCGCAAGCGGTGAGCGCGAGCGCACACAGAAACGCGAGCCGGAGCCACGCCGAAATCGATGCGATCCCGGCGCGTCCGCGCGGTACCGAAAACCCCTTTTCCACCGCGTTCGAGCCTTCCGGGCAACTTTTTTCGATCAGGGATCTCTCCATGGAAGCAGCGCGTCAGGACGACTTGGCACGGCGTTCACAGGCTTGTCCACACCCGCTTCCAAGGTCTAGCGGTGACATAGGTTTTCGCCATCCATTCGTCACACTCCACACACAATCCACAGCCGGTTCCACACCTTGTCATGCGAATGCACACACTACTGCTTGGGTCACGCTCCGGGGTGACCACTAAATCTAGTAGCTCTTTTCTTGCCGCGGCGTCTCAACGCGAGTAGAACCGACCTCCGCCGGCCAAGTTGCGGCTGGCGAACTCGTTTCGACTCGCAGAGCATCAGGCATCGTCCGTAGGGGGGATTCCCCAGGGGAAACAGGCAGATGAGTCCCATCTGCCCAAGGGTCTCCTGTTGCCCTTTTTCGGCTCATCGACCGCCGGCGGACAAACCTGACCACCACCGATCAGACCCGGATCATACGAAGAGGGGGCGCCATGCTGCAGACCGAGGACACCATGACCAAGGGTACGGACACCAAGTCGGCTGCGCCGGGCGCCGCCGGCCAGCGCAACTCGCGGGTGATCCGCGACGCGCGGCCGGGCCTCCAGGTCGACCGCTACTTCACCCGGGAGGGCGTGGACCCCTTCGAGGAGGTGGAGTGGGAGCTTCGTGACGCCGTCATCAGCGGCGCCGACGGCAAGGTGTTCTTCGAGCAGCGCCAGGTCGAGTTCCCCCGGGCGTGGTCGCAGACCGCGACCAACGTCGTCGTCCAGAAGTACTTCCGCGGCACGCTCGGCACCGCGCAGCGCGAGCGCTCGGTCAAGCAGATGATCGCGCGCGTCGCCGACACCATCTACGGCTGGGGCAAGGCCGACGGCTACTTCAAGAGCCCGCGCGACGCGCACGCGTTCCGCGACGAGCTCGTCCACCTGCTCGTGCAGCAGAAGATGGCGTTCAACTCGCCGGTCTGGTTCAACGTCGGCGTCGAGGCCGAGCCCCAGTGCTCGGCGTGCTTCATCAACTCGGTCGACGACTCGATGGCCTCGATCCTCACGCTGGCCAAGACCGAGGGCATGCTCTTCAAGTACGGCTCGGGCGCGGGCTCCAACCTCTCCAAGCTCCGCAGCTCGCACGAGAACCTGAACGGTGGTGGCACCGCGTCGGGTCCGGTCTCGTTCATGCGCGGCTTCGACTCGTTCGCCGGCGCCATCAAGAGCGGCGGCAAGACCCGCCGCGCGGCGAAGATGGTGATCCTCAACTCGGATCACCCGGACGTCGTCGACTTCATCGACTGCAAGGCGCTCGAGGAGAAGAAGGCCTGGGCGCTCATCGACGCGGGCTACGACGGCGGCTTCAACGTCGTCGGCGGCGCGTACGACTCGGTCGGCTACCAGAACGCGAACCACTCGGTCCGCGTCACCGACGATTTCATGCAGGCGGTGCTCAAGGACGGCGAGTGGTCGACGCGCGCGGTCCTCGACGGCCGCGTGGTCGACACGTTCAAGGCCCGCGACATCATGCGCAAGATGGCCGACGCCGCGTGGATCTGCGGTGACCCGGGCATCCAGTTCGACACGACGATCAACGACTGGCACCCGTGCATCAACACGGACCGGATCAACGCGTCGAACCCGTGCTCCGAGTACATGTTCCTCGACGACTCGGCGTGCAACCTCGCGTCGCTCAACCTGCGCAAGTTCCAGCGGGCCGACGGCAGCTTCGACACCGAGGCCTACAAGAAGGCCGTGCAGGTGACGATCACGGCGATGGAGATCATCGTCGACAACTCCAAGTACCCGACCGAGAAGATCGCCCGCAACAGCTACGACTACCGCCCGCTCGGCCTCGGCTTCGCCAACCTGGGCGCGCTGCTCATGTCGCGCGGCCTGCCGTACGACTCGGTCCCCGGCCGCGCGTACGCGGCGGCGCTCACCGCGATCATGTGCGGCGAGGCGTACAAGACGTCGGCGCAGATCGCGCGTGACGCGACGGGCCCGTTCAAGGGCTACGACAAGAACGAGCAGCCGTTCATGCGCGTCATCCGCAAGCACCGCTCGGCGGTGGAGCAGATCGACGCCACGGTCCCGTACGACCTCAAGCAGGCCGCCCGCCAGTCGTGGGACGAGGCGCTCGAGCTCGGCGACCGCTACGGCTTCCGCAACGGCCAGGTCACGGTGCTGGCGCCGACGGGCACGATCGCCTTCCTCATGGACTGCGACACCACCGGCGTCGAGCCCGACATCGCGCTCGTCAAGTACAAGCGCCTCGTCGGCGGCGGCCTGCTCAAGATCGTCAACCACACGGTGCCCGAGGCGCTCCGCAACCTCGGCTACGACGACAAGGAAGTCGAGGCGATCACGTCGCACATCGACAAGCACGACACGATCGAGGGCGCGCCCGGCTTGAAGGACGAGCATCTGCCCGTGTTCGACTGCGCCTTCCGCTCGGCGACCGGCACGCGCTCGATCCACTACATGGGTCACATCCGCATGATGAGCGCGACCCAGCCGTTCCTCTCGGGCGCGATCTCGAAGACGGTCAACCTGCCGACCGACTGCACGGTCGAGGACATCGAGGACGCGTACATCCAGGCGTGGAAGCTGGGCTTGAAGGCGATCGCGGTCTATCGCGACGGCTGCAAGCGCACCCAGCCGCTGTCGACCAACCTGAAGCAGGCGACGTCGACGGGGCGCGCGTCGGCCGACGTGGTCGCGCCGGCCGATCCGCTCGAGACCCTGTCGGTCGAGGAGCGTGCGCTGGTCGAGGCGCTGCGCGCCCGCAAGACCCGCCCGGCGGGCCCGCCGATGGCGGTTCGCTACAAGCTCGCCGACGAGCGCGCGTCGTTCACCCACAAGTTCTCGATCGGCGGCCACGAGGGCTACGTCACCGTGGGCCTCTACGAGAACGGTTCGCCCGGCGAGATCTTCGTCCGCATGGCCAAGGAGGGCTCGGTCATCGCCGGCCTGATGGACAGCTTCGCCACGGCGATCTCGCTGGCGCTCCAGCACGGCGTGCCGCTCCAGGTCCTGGTCGAGAAGTTCAAGGGCACGCGCTTCGAGCCGTCGGGCTTCACCGGCAACCAGGAGATCCCGATCGCCACGTCGATCATGGACTACCTGTTCCGCTGGCTCGCCATCCGCTTCCCGGTGGACGGCTCGTTCGTCGAGCGCCACCCGGCGGCCAAGCTCGCGCAGCTCGACCTGCCGCGCGTGCCGCTCATGGCCAAGGACTTCATCGACAAGGCCGCGGCGGGCGACGTCTCGCCGATCTCGGTCGAGGTGAAGGACCGCGCCTGGGTGCAGGAGACCGACGCGCCGCCGTGCCACGAGTGCGGCACGCTGATGGTGCGCAACGGCGCCTGCCACAAGTGCCCCAACTGCGGCTCGACGAGCGGCTGCTCGTGAGCTGACGTGATTCCGGCCGGCTCACCGCCGGCCAAGCCAACGACAACGCTGGCTGAGGAGCCCTCCTGGACCACCCGGTCCGGAGGGCTTCGATGTTTTCGGCTGCAAGATCAGTAGCTTGAGAAGACACGCAACCGCGACGGGGCGGCGTCGATAGAGACGCCAAACAAGCCCCCCGGAGCGCCCATGTCCTTCGTCAAGAAAGCCGCCCTCTCTGGTCAGCAGCAAGCTCAGAAGAAGGAGCTCGTCCCGCACTCGCCGCAGCTCGAGTACCGGCCACCGCAGAAGATCTCGATCATCGGCCTCGAGATCGCCGTCGACCTCGTCGCTCAGTACAACCCCAAGGAGATCCAGATCGAGAAGTCGCTCACGTGGAACCCGGCCGCGAACAAGAAGGCGGATCTGCCGGACCTCGAGTTCTCGTCATCGGGGGGGCGGACGCTGTCGCTCGAGCTCCTGTTCGACGGCTACGAGGAGAACGTCGACGTGTCCGAGGTGTATGTCGCGAAGCTGATGCAGCTGTGCTCGATCATGAACCCGGACGCGAGCGAGAAGCTGAAGCGTCCGTCGATGGTCGAGATCTGCTGGCCCACGAAGGTGAAGTTCCGTGGGGTCATCCAGTCGGTGTCGACCAAGTACACGATGTTCGCGCCCGATGGCCGGCCGGTGCGGGCGACCTGCAACATCAAGGTCGCGGAGGCTTTGCCCGGGTTCAAGGGCACGCCGACGAAGGTCGGGGCGCGGGGGTGGGAAGGCTGGTGATCACTGCGCGCGCGACGCGCGCACGCGCAGGCGGCGGCGCTCGTCGCGCTCGACGGCGACGAGCCACGGCCGGCAGCAGACCGCGCAGTCCTCGACGAACGAGCCCATCGTGTCCGGGTCGACGTAGAGCTCGACGACCTCGCGGCAGTAGGGGCAGCGCACGCTGACCGTGTCCTCCACGTGGCCATTGTAGCCCCGCGCGACCCACGTGGGTCGGTCACCCGGCCGCGGGGGCCGAGGCGCGATGGGCGACCCACGTGGGTCGTTCACGCCAGCGCGAGGCCGAGCCGTGCGGCGGCCGTGCGCGCCTCCTCGAGCAGCGACGGCTCGCGGAACGCCCAGCGCACGTGCAGGTCGACACGCGCGGCCGCGGCGAGGGCGTCGACCTGCGCGCGCACCGCGAGGTCGCCGGGGAGGCGGTACGCGGTGCCGATCACGGTCATCGCGAGCGAGGCGATCCCGGCGGCCGCGGCGACCTCGAACGCGCGCGGCAGCGCGACGCGCAGGCGCGTGGCGCAGTCGTCCGGCGTGAAGTGGCGATCGTTCACGTCGTGCGGGTAGGCCGCCGAGACGACGAGGTGTGACCATCGCGCGACGCCATCGATCACGCACGCGTCTCCGTCGACGAGCGGCGGCATGCGCTCGAGCTGATCGGTCACGTACTCGAGCTCGTCGTCGCGCTCCTCGGGCGCGAGCGCGGCGCGCAACGCGGCAGCCGCAGCGCCGCCCAGCCGGCAGATCGCGCCGTCCACGGGCACGAGCAGCGCCTGGGCATCGAGCGCCTGCGCGTCGGCGTGGGCCAGGGTCAGCCGCAGCACGTTCACGTGCGAGTGTAGGATCGGCGAATGAGCGCGGCGAGCGATCCGGACGCGATCGACGCGAGTGATGAGGGCCCGGACCGCTGGTGCTACGACGCGCTCGAGCCGCGTACGTGGGCGTGCGGCACCGGCCAGCTCGCGCTCCTGCGCTCGCTCGAGCTCGTGTGGATCACCTTCGACAGCAACCCGGCGTACTTCGCCAACCGGGTCGAGGGTGAGCAGGCGGTCGAGGACTTCCTCGTCGCTCCGCCGGCCGCGCCGACGCCCTCGGACCTGCTCGACGAGGTGCGTGCCTACGTTCGTGGTGTGCGCGCGCCCGGTCGTTCGACGTGGCTCGCGCTCGAGATCGCGGACGACGTTCCGTTTCGTGCCGTCTGGTGGCGCATCGACGGCGCGAATCCGGACGCCTGTCCGCTCCCCGGTCCCGCGTCGGCTGGTGTGTACGGCGGCACGCCCGCATGGCGTCGCCGCGGCATGCGCTCGCTCGTGCGACCCGGCGAGGTCGACGTGGTCGTCGGCATCACGCTCGCGGCTGCGCACGAGCCGACGGAGCTCGCGTGCACGCTCGACGTGTCGCCCGGCACGAGGCACCAGCTCCGGGTCGCGCCGGATGGTGACGTATCGGCGGTCGCTCGCGGTGCGCGGCTGGTGATCGGTTCCACACACGATCCGTGAGTGCGGCTCGCGTGCCAAGCGGCGTAACCGCGCGACGTCACGAGCTGCGACGCCTCCGGTCCTCCCGATTGCCAGCCGCGGTCGGTCGTGAGAACTTGCCTTGTCAGTCCCCTGGGGCAAGGTAGCCCTCCCATGAACGAAGAAACCAACACGTCCGTCAGCGCGGAGGCCCCGACCATGAGCCGTTACGAGGAGCTGAAGGCGCTTGTCGCGGCCGCCGAGGCCGACTTCAACAAGTTCTACAACGAGGGTAACAAGGCCGCCGGTACCCGCGTGCGCGCTGCGATGCAGGAGCTCAAGAACTTCGCGCAGACGATCCGCACCGAGGTGCAGACGATCAAGAACGAGGGCGGCAAGCCCGAGGGCGAGAGCAACCCGAGCTGATCGGGCTGCCGGACGCGCGCTCCGTGAATCATCCTCGCATGACCACGAGCGCGCGTCGCAACGCCGCGCTGTTCGGGCTCGCGATCGCCCTGGCCCTGCCCAAGCAGGTGCCGTGCGAGGTGCCGGGGCGGTCGTGCGAGATCCATCGTCCGTACGGCCAGATCTGTCGATCGGTCGACGTCGAGCCCCTCGGCGTCTTCATGATCGAGTGGGTCACCGGGCGTGACCTGCCGGTGGCGTACAGCCAGCGGATCGATTGTTGATGCGGTCCGCGCTCACGCGGGCGTGACGCGGTCGAACCGGGGGGCGAAGCGCTCGAGCGGCAGGCGCAAGGCCCCGGTCAGGTACGACACCGTCCGGTAGAAGCCACACAGGAGGATCACCTCGACCAGCGCGAGCTCGTCGAGGTGGGCGCGCGCCGCGGCCCAGGTCGCGTCGGCGAGCGTGCACGTCGCGTCGAGCTCGTCGCAGACGTGCAGGAGCGCACGCTCGTCGTCGGGCCAGCAGGCGTCGTCGGGCGAGCCGTGGACGAGCGACGCCAGCTGCGCCGGCGAGAGGCCGACGCGCGCGCCGAAGAGGGCGACGTGCACGCCCCACTCGTACTCGGAGCGGCAGCGCGCGGTGATGCGATCGATCACGAGCTCGCGCTGGCGCAGCGTGAGGTTGCCGCGGTCGAGCAGGCCGCCGCCCATGAAGCGCTGGAAGAGGCGCGGATCGCGGGCGAGGGTCGTGAAGAGCACGAGCGGCGGGACGCCGGGCGGCATCGTGCGGTCGAGCCAGGCCTGGACCTCGGCGGGGAAGGGCGGCTCGGCGGGCGCGACGCGCGCGCCGGAAGCGACAGGGGCGACGGGGACGGGGGCGGTCGACATGGCCATGGTTCTCCTTGCTATGGTATCCATAGCACCACATGACGCCGCCTGCTACGGATTTCATAGCATGACTCCGAAGCCTCGTCCCGGGACGCGGGTCCGCGGCTCGTCCACCGGCCGGCCGATCATGGCGCTCCTCGACCTGCTCGGTCGCCGGGCGGCGCTGCGCGTCCTCTGGGAGCTGCGCGGCGCGCCGCTCACGTTCCGCGCGCTCCAGGAGGCCGCCGGGACCAACCCGAGCGTGCTCAACGCGCGGCTCGGCGAGCTGCGCGAGGCCGGCGTGGTCGAGCACGGCGAGGACGGCTACGCGCTGACCGGCGACGGTCGGGGGCTGCTCGACAAGCTGGCGCCGCTCCACGGGTGGGCCGAGGCGTGGGCGCGGCGCACCGAAAGGACCTCGTGAAGATCGTCTCGCTCCTGCCCTCGGCGACGGAGCTCGTGTGCGCCCTCGGCGCCGCCGACGACCTCGTCGGCATCTCGCACGAGTGCGACTTCCCGGTGGAGATCCGCGACCGCCGCGTGCTCACGCGTGCCCGCATCGACGCGAGCGGTTCGAGCGCCGCGATCGACGCGGCCGTGCGCGGCGTCATCCGCGACGCGCTCAGCATCTACGCCGTCGACGAGGCCGGGCTGGCCGCGCTGGCGCCCGACGTCATCATCACGCAGGACCTGTGCGAGGTATGCGCCGTGTCGCTCGACGACGTGCGCGCCGCGGTCGCCCGGCTCGCCCATCGCGCCGACGTCCAGATCGTGACGCTCACGCCCGTGCGGCTCGACGACGTGCTCGGGGACGTCGAGCGGGTCGCCGCGGCGCTCGGCCGCGCCGCCGCCGGCCGGCAGGTTCGCGCCGCGCTCGAGGCGCGTATCGCCTCCATCGCGGCCCGCGCCCGCGCGGCCTCGAGCCGGCCGCGGGTGGTCTCGCTCGAGTGGATCGATCCGCTCATGCTCGGCGGCACCTGGATGCCCGAGCTCATCGAGCTGGCCGGCGGGCTCGCGGTCGGCGCCGAGGCGGGGCAGCCGGCACCGACGATCTCGCTCGACGACCTCGGGCGCCTCGCCCCCGACGTCATCGTCGTCAAACCCTGCGGCTTCGACCTGGCGCGCGCGCTCGGCGAGCGGGCGGCGCTCGCCGCCGTCGCGGCCGCCGCGCCCGGCGCGCGCATCGTCGTCACCGACGGCAACGCCTTCTTCAACCGGCCCGGGCCCCGGCTGGTCGAGTCGCTCGAGATCATGGCGGCGTGTGTCCACCCCGACCTCTTCGCCGATCTCGCCGCGGCGCACCGCGACGTGATGGTCGACCTCAGGTGAGGCCGACGAACGACTTGATCTCGAACGCCGTATCTTCCTCGCGGTCCTGCAGCGGGCGAACGCGCCACGAGCGCGAGGCGCCGCAGTTGCCGCACACGTCGATGTCGCGGCCGCCGCCCTTGCCCCGCAGGATCCACACCTCGACCGAGCGCTCCTTGCACTTGGGGCACTCGTGCGGCAGCGGATCGTCGAGCTTGAAGCCCTTCTTGGAGAGGGCGCGCCGGATGTCGTCGTGCGAGCTCATCGCGTCGAGTATCGCACGCGCAGGCGCCCGGTGTCGTACCCCTGCGGTACGAGCGAGGGCATGGCTCGTACCGTGCACCAGATCCTGGGCTTGCTCGGCACCAAGGACCCGGCGGCCGTCTCGGTCTACCGGCTCCCGCTCGTGCCGCCCGCGCAGTCGACGCAGGTCGCCACCGACGCGGTCGATCGCGCCGAGGCGTGGATCGACGTCTGGGGCGCCGACTTCGGCCGCCTCACGGCGTCGGTGACCGCCGCCGAGAAGGACGCGCTCGTCGCGGCCGGCGCGCGCGAGCAGGCGAACCGCCAGTAGCCGAGCTCAGCCGGCGTCCTTGCCGGCGAACTGATCTCGCAGCGTCGCGAACGCCCCGAACCCATGGGCGCGCAGTCGCGGCGTGAGCGTCGCCATGCCGCAGCGGAGCTCGTAGGCGGCCAGGTGCTCGGGGTTGTGAAAGTAGCGGAGGACGACCGACGGGCCGGCCATCGGGTCGAGCTCCATCGCGTAGAGGCGGAAGCCGGCGCGCAGCTTGGCGACGAGGACGGCGTTGTTGCCGGGCGCGTGCTCGCTCGTGATCGTGTCGAAGCCGAGCGCGTGGGTGTACGCGATCGTGCCGCGCAGGATGTGGCCGTAGACGCCGCGGCGGCGAAAGTCGGTGTGCACGTTCGTGTGCCACATGCGGTACATGCCGTCGGTCTTCTGCTCGCCGGAGAACATCGCGACCACCTGGCCGCCGGCGCGCACGACGGTGAAGTCGCGCAGGGGCTCGCCGCCGCGGATCGCCGCCATCCGCGCCTGCTGCTCCTTCTCGTCGGTGGTGCGCAGGGCGTAGAGCTCGAAGAACACCTCGGACGGGAAGTGGTCGCGCAGCTCGGCCTCGTGGAGCTTCCAGTACGTCGGCGCGTCGGGCAGGCGCTCGAGCTCGTAGCCGGCGTCGCGCAGCGGCTGGAAGTGCTCGTCGAAGAGGGCGCGGGCGTGGCTCCAGCGATCCATGCCGCGGTTGTATCGCGGTTCACCGTGGTTCAGTCGATCGCCTGCTCGACGATCGGCACCATCTTCTCGACGAGCTTCGCGAACGCGACCACGTCGAGGTTCTCCTGCGTCGCGAACGACACGATGACGTCCTCGTCGCCGCGGCGCCAGGTCGCGCGGAAGTGCTTCTTGTAACCGACGCCGCCCATCGACCGCGTCACCGACTCCTCGTAGCCGACGGTCACGCCGCGGACGGTCAGGTGCGGCATCGCGGCCAGCTTCGCGGCGTGCTCCTTCGACGCGCCGGCGCGCGTGATGTCGAGGTCGTAGGCGTGGTCGGTCTTGTAGACCTTGTCGAGCTCGCGCTTGACGGTGCGCGCGAGCCCGACGGCGTCGCGCCCGGTCGCGTAGGCGCTGCGGCCGGCGCCCTCGACGGTGCGGCCGGCGCTGCGCGCCTTGCCCTCCGCCGCGCGCGCCGCGTGCTCGGCCTGCGCGCGCTCGTCCTTGCATCCCGCGAGGCACAGCACCATCGAGAGCGCCAGAATCCGCATCACCACCATCCTCGCACGGGTGTCGCTTGTGCGCCCACGGCGCGGCGCGCCATGCTCCCCGCATGCCGCCTCTTGCCGCGTCCAATCCGCTCGTCGACGACCGTGACGTCGAGCTGCTGCTCGACGACGTCTTCGACCTGCCGGCGCTGACGCGGTTGCCGTACTTCGGTGACCACGATCGCCAGACCTTCCTCGCCGTCATCGACAGCGCGCGCCGCCTCGCCCGCGCCGAGCTCTACCCGGCGTACCGGCCGATGGACGAGCAGCCGGCGCGCCTCGAGGGTGGACGTGTGATCGTGCACCCGCGCCTGCGCGAGCTGTGGCCGAAGCTGATCGAGCTGGGCCTCACCGCCGCGCCGCGCCCGTCCGACGTCGGCGGCCAGCAGGTCCCGCTCTCGGTCACGACGCTCGCCACCGTCTACCTCATGGCGGGCAACCTGTCGGCCTACGGCTACGTCGGCCTCACCCAGGGCGCTGCGCATCTCCTCGAGGCGTTCGGCGACGAGCACCTGCGCACGACGTACATGACGCGTTTGTACGCCGGCGAGTGGGGCGGCACGATGGCGCTCACCGAGCCGCACGCCGGCTCGAGCCTCTCCGACGTCGCCACGGTCGCGTCGCCGACCGACGCCGCCGACGGCCACTACCTCCTCTCCGGCGCCAAGATCTTCATCTCGGGCGGCGACCACGACCTCACCGACAACATCGTGCACATGACGCTCGCCCGCATCCGCGGCGCGCCCGCGGGCATCAAGGGCGTCTCGCTCTTCTGCGTGCCGCGGCGACGGATGCAGGACGGCCGCCTCGTCGACAACGACGTCGCGGTCACCGGGCTCATCCACAAGATCGGCTGGCGTGGCCTGCCCAGCCTGGCCCTGGCCTACGGCGAGCGCGGCGACTGCCACGGCTGGCTCGTCGGCGAGCCGCACAAGGGCATCTCGTACATGTTCCAGATGATGAACGAGGCCCGCATCATGGTCGGCCTCAACGGCGTGGCCACGGCGTCGGTCGCGTACCACGAGGCGCTCGCCTACGCGCGCACGCGCCCGCAGGGCCGCCCGATCGCCGCCAAGGATCCGGCGACGCCGCAGGTGCCGATCACGCGCCACGCCGACGTGCGCCGCATGCTGCTCCGCCAGAAGGCGATCGTCGAGGGCGGGCTCTGCCTGCTCGTGCGCGCGTCGCGCTACGCCGACCTCGCCGAGCACGGTGACGACGCGGCCGAGCGCGCGCGCGCGCGCCTGCTCCTCGATCTGCTCACGCCGGTGGCGAAGTCCTTCCCCGCCGAGCGCGGCTTCGAGGCCAACGCGCTCGCGCTCCAGATCCACGGCGGCTACGGCTACTCGAGCGAGTACATGCCCGAGGCGTGGCTGCGCGACCAGAAGCTCAACTCGATCCACGAGGGCACGACCGGCATCCAGGCGATGGACCTGCTCGGCCGCCGCGCCGTCGCGGGTGGCGGCGCCGCGCTCGCCGCGCTCGCCGAGGAGGTGCGCCGGACGACCGCGCGCGCCCGCGCCGCCGGCGTGGACGCCGCGGGTTGCGACGCCGTCGAGCGCGCGGTCGGCGCCATCGCCGCGCTCACCGCCGAGCTCGGCGGCCGCGGCATGCGCGGCGACGTCGACGGCATGATGGCGCACGCGACCGACTACCTCGACCTGTTCTCGACGGTGATCATCGCGTGGCAGTGGCTCGAGCTCGCCGCCGCCGCCGCCGAGCGCGCCGCCCGCGACGCGAGCTGGCGCGACTTCGCCGCCGCCAAGCAGGCGGCGTGTCGCTACTGGCTCGCGACCGAGCTGCCGCGCATCGATCACCTCGCCACGCTGTGCCGCTCGGGCGAGGACTCGTACGCGACGCTCGACCCCGACTGGCTGTAGGTCTCATCTGGCCCGTGCCCGTGCCCGTGCCCGTGCCCGTGCCCGTGCCCGTGCCCGATCAGGTCGCATTTTCCGGCTCACCTCTCCGCCATGGCGTAGGCTTCCCGCATGGCGCGTCGGCCACCCGTCGGGTTCCTCCTCGCCGTCCTCGTCGCGGGCTTCGTCCTCTTCCTCGTCCCGTCGGCGTGGCTGCACGCGCGCGGCGTCCCGTACGTCCTGTGCTGGCTCGGCGGCGCGCTCGCCTTCCCGCTGCTCCCCGTCGGCTGGCACCTCCTCGCCGAGCGCAGGCGCACCCGCGCGGCGGCGGCCGCGGCGGCGAGCGCCAAGGGCCCGAAGCCAGCCGCGTCGTCGACGCTCACGGGCGGTGATCGCTTCGTCATGCGCCTGGCCCTGGTCGCGCTCGTCGCGCTGGGCCCGCTCGTCTTCTTCCGCTTCGGCCAGACCTGGCGCGCCGTCCGCGATCACGCAACCTGGTTCGTCCCCGAGGCGCCGCCCGCGCCGCGCACGTTCAAGGGCGACCCGCGTGTCCTCGATCAGGTGCCGTCGGACGCCGAGGTCGTCCTCTGGGTCCGCAACTTCGACGGCCTCGTCGCCGGGGACGACGGCGACGCGAAGAAGAAGAAGAAGCGCGACGCCGCCCAGCCCGACGAGGTGCTCGTCGCCTTCCGCGACGGCGAGCTCCTCCTCGTCGTGCGCGGTCCGGAGAAGGCGCTCGCCGAGGTCGACCTCGACGAGGCCAACCGCCAGCTTCCGAAGCAGGACTGGCTCCCCATCCGCGGCAAGCTGGTCAAGCGCGCGCGCGCCAAGGATCTCCTCGTCGTCGTGACCGAGGGCTGGGCCCAGTCCGCCGACGATCGTCACGCCGGCACGAGCACCGGCCCCACGGCGATCATCGAGCGCCTCGGCGTCGCACCCGCCGACGCCGTGATCATCTCGGCGGCGTCGCCGTCGCGCCCCATCGCCGGCCTCGCCGTCAACGGCGCGCAGTCCTGGCTGCGCGTCTCCAAGGCCGACATCCGCCTCGACGGCGAGGTCTTCGTCTCCGACCAGACCGCCGCGACCGCCATCGCCATCGGCATGCGCGCTGGCCTGAAGGACCTCGAAGGCCGGGCGCCCGGCGACTGCAAGGCGACGGTGTCGCGGCTGCTCTCGCGCGTCGTCATCGACAGCGGCGCGACCTCGGTGCGCGTGAGCGCGCGCTGGAAGCCCGAGGAGATCGGCGAAGCCATGATGTGCGGCTTCGCGGCCGCGATGCAGCGCGCCGAGTGGAAGAAGGCCGAGGCCGAGTAGCCCGCCCGCCGCGCGCGGCGCTTACCAGCCGCAGGTCTGGCCGGCGTTCTGCTGCTTCAGGTACACGTGCAGCGGCGCGAAGTAGTCGAGGATCGCGGTCGCGTCCATCTCGCGCTGCCCGGTGAGCGCCTCGAGCGCGTCGGGCCACGGCTTGCTCGAGCCCAGGGCGAGCAGCGCCGCCAGCTTGGCGCCCGCCTCCTGGCTGCCGTGGATCGAGCACGCGTGCAGCGGACCCTTCCACCCCGCGGTCTGGCACAGCGCGCGGTGCATCTGGAACTGCAGGATCGCGGCGAGGAAGTAGCGCAGGTACGGCGTGTTCGCCGGCACGTGGTACTTCGCGCCCGGATCGAAGTCGGTCGCCGCGCGCGGTACCGGCGGCACGATGCCCTGGTACTGGCGGCGCAGCTCCCACCAGCGCTCGTTCCACTGCGCGGGCGCGATCTTCCCGCTGAACGCCTCCCACCGCCACTTGTCGACGAGCAGGCCCCACGGCAGGAACGCGATCTTCTCGAGCGCCGTGAACATCTGCTGGTCGACGAGCGCCTTCTCGTTGTCGGCGACCTGCTTCAGCAAGCCGACCTTGTTGAGGTAGCTCGGCGTCACCGACAGCGCGACCGCGTCGCCGATCGCCTCGTGGAAGCCGTCGTTGGCGCCGTCCTGGAACAGCATCGGCAGCTGGTGGTAGTAGAGGAAGTAGTAGTCGTGGCCGAGCTCGTGGTGGAGGGTGATGAGGTCCTCCTGGTTCACCTTGGTGCACATCTTGATGCGCACGTCGCCCGACCACGTCGGATCCCACGCGCTCGCGTGGCACACGACCTCCTTGCCCTCGGGCTGGACCAGCATCGAGGTCTCCCAGAAGCTCGCCGGCAGCGGCTTCAGGCCGAGCGACGTGAAGAACGACTCGGCGAGCTTCGTCATGCGCGTCGCGTCGTACTTCTGCGCCACCATCTCCTTCGACACGTCGGGGGACGGCTGCCCGGGGAACGGCTCGACCAGCGGATAGACGTTGCCCCACGCCTGCGCCCACATGTTGCCGAGCACGTGCGCCGGCATCGGCCCCGTCGGCGGCACGACGTCGGCGCCGTACTTCGCCGAGAGCTCGCGCCGCACGTAGCAGTGCAGGTCCTGGTAGAGCGGCGCGACCTGCGTCCACAGGCGATCGGCCTCGGCGACCATCGCGTCGCCGGGCATGTCGTAGCGCGAGAGCCACAGCTCGCTCACGTCCTTCCAGCCCGCCGCCTTCACGCCCTCGTTGGCGAGCGGCACGAAGCGCTCGTAGTACGGGCGCACGGCGCGCCCGACGGTGTCGTGCCACCCCTGCCACGCCGCCAGCAGCTCCTCGGGCTTCCTGCTCTCGGCGAGGATGTCGGAGAGCTGCCCCAGGTCCTGGCACGTCCCGGCCGCGTCGCAGACCTTGCCCTTGCCGTAGGTCGAGTCCATCTCGGTGATGACCTTCGACAGCTCGCTGGCCTTCGCCGGATCGTCGGGCGTGGTCTGGCCGGCGAGACGCAGCAGGTGGAACTGCCGGCGCGTCGCCTCGTCGAGCTGGTCCATCACCGGGGTGAACTTCTGCGCGCCCTTGATCGAGCGCGTGAGGTACGCCATCGCCTCCTCGCTCGCCTTGGCCGCCGCCGCCTCGGTCTCGGGCGTGATGTTGGTCGAGCGCGCCCAGTCGGCGAGGTCGCGCTTGGTCCACGCCGCGCGCAGCCCCTGGTCGACCTCGGCCATGAACGCCGTGGCCTCCGCCGGCGTCGGCATCGCCGTGACGCCGGCGTCCTGCGCCGTCGGCTTCGGCGGCTCCTTGCCCTGGTCCTTCTTGCAGCCCGCCGCGGCGAGCACGAGCAGTGCGGATACGAAGACGCGCTTCATCGCGCGAACGTATACCGCGCGGCGCGCGCGGGCTCTAGCGCGCCCGCACGAGGCGGTAGTGCTTCTTGCCGCTGCGCAGGAGGAGGAACGACTCGGTCCCCAGGTCGGCGAGCGTCACGGTGCGGTCGACGCCGCTCACCCGCTGGTCGCCGACCGAGACGCCGCCCTGGCCCAGGAGCCGGCGGGCCTCGCCCTTCGAGCTGCACAGCCCGGTGCGCACGAGCAGATCGACCACGCCGATCCCCGCCTCCAGCTCGCCGCGTGTCACCTCGGTGCACCCGATCTCGCCGGCGAGCGGTTCGAGATCGGCGTCCCGCAGCTCGGCGAGGCTGCCGCCGAACATGAGCCGCGTCGCCACCTCGGCGCGGCGCAGCCCTTCCTCCCCGTGCACCCAGCGGGTGATGTCCTTCGCCAGCTCGCGCTGACAGAGCCGCCTGGCGCGGTCGACGTCGTGCGCGGCGATGATCTCGTCGAGCTCGGCGAGCGGCCGGAACGAGAACTTCTTGAGCAGCCCGGGGGCGATCGCGTCGTCGACGTTCACGAAGTACTGGAAGAACGCGTACGGCGTGGTCAGCTCCGGGTCGAGCCACACCCGCTCGCCGGTCGAGGTCTTGCCCATCTTCTGCCCGCTCGCGTCGAGGAGGAGCGGCGCGGTCATGCCGAAGAGGTGGGCGCCGCCGACCTTGCGCGACAGCTCGATGCCGGCCGTGATGTTGCCCCACTGATCGGAGCCGCCCACCTGCAAGCGGCACGCGCGCTCGCGCGAGAGCACGACGAAGTCCCAGGCCTGGAGCAGCATGTACGAGAACTCGGTGTAGCTGAGACCGCTGTCGCGATCCTCGAGCCGCGAGCGCACCGAGTCCTTGGCCATCATGTAGTTGACGGTGATGTGCTTGCCGACGTCGCGCAGGAAGTCGATGAAGCCGACGCCCTCGAACCAGTCGGCGTTGTTGACCAGCGCCGCCTGCGCCGGCCCCGGCTCGAAGTCGAGCAGGCGCCCGAGCTGGGCGCGGAGGCCGGCGACGTTCTTCGCCAGCGTGTCGCGGTCGAGGAGGTTGCGCTCGGTCGAGCGCCCCGACGGGTCGCCGATCATGCCGGTGGCGCCGCCGACCACGGCGATGGGGGTGTGACCGGCGAGCTGGAGGCGGCGCTGGATGACGATCGGGATCAGGTGGCCGACGTGCAGGCTGGTCGCGGTCGGATCGTGCCCGGCGTAGTGCGGGACGTTGCCGGCCTCGAACGCCGCTCCCAGCTCCTCGCGGTTCGAGACATCGGCGACCAGGCCCCGGGCCTCGAGCTCGGGGAGGATGTTGCGCGTCGCGGGCATGGCGACGCAGGCTACTACATCAGTTGACGATGATCGATTCGCTGGCGAGCCGCTGGATCGAATCGATGAGCGAATCGACCTCGAAGTCGCGGGGGTCGAAGTCGGGCGCGTCGAAGTCGTTGGCCCTGAGGATGAGTGACCCCGATGGCAGCGGTGCGAAGTCGACGGGGAGATCGACGGTGGTCGTGTCATCGAAGATCGCGATGCTCATGGCCCGGTTGTCGTTGCCGGAGCCCGAGTTGGTGTCGAACTCGAGGATGTGCATCTTGGCGTTCGTGTTCGGCGAGACCGAGACGGTCATGCGGTCGCTGGCCAGGCCGGTGGGCGCCGCGAGCCACTCGCCGGCGGCGATCCCCGACGGGCTGGTGATGCCGCGGCGGATCACGATGCTCTGACCCGCGGTGCCGTCGGTGACGGGCTCGGCGGAGAAGGCGAGGAGCTCGTAGCCGGCCGCGCCGCTCACCGCCGAGAGGCTGGGCACGACGACGGTGTTCATCGTCGGCGTCACCTGCGCGACGCGGAGGACGCCGAGATCGCCGAGATCGACGCCGACGATGCCGGCGACGTTGGTGAACGTCGACGGCGGGGTGCCGAAGGCCACCGACGCCGAGGTGGTGCTGCCGTCGGGCAGCATGTCGAGCGCGATGCCGGTCTGGTTGGCGCCGTCGACGACGGTGATCGGATGATTGAACGCGTAGTTCGTGAACGTGATCGTGTCGTCGTCCTGCGTCGCCGTCCCCTTGCTGTCGTAGTCGGCGATCGCGGCGGCGACCGCGATCGTGCCGGCGCGTGCGTTGATGCGCCAGTTGCACGGCGAACCCGGGCCTGGACCGCGGAAGCAGATGTTCGAGTCCATCGCCGGCGGGGGGAGATCGTTGCCGTTGTCATCGCCGAGCGACTTGCTCTGCGAGTAGGTCACCAGCGCGACGTGGGCATGCCCCATCGCCGGCGCGGGGAGCTGCTCCCAGCCGGTGATGGTGCCGCTGAGCTCCGCTTGCGGGACGTTGACCGTCGTGGTCGTGGCCCGCGTCATCGGGATGGTGACGTTGGCGCCGTCGGCGCCGACCCACACCGAGGGCGCGTAGTTGGTCGCCTTGACGACGATGGTCTGCTTGCCCACCAGGTCACCGCTCGCGGTGAAGAGGCCGGCCGCGTCGGTCGCGCCCTCGACCGTGCCCACCCGCACCGTGGCGCCGACCAGGGGCGCGTCGGTGTCCTCGTCGATCACGAAGACGTTGACCTCGCCGTCGATGCCGGGGTCGTGGATACCGCCGCCCGGAATCAGTTCGGGTTCGACGTCGTTACCGTCGCCGCCGCACGCACCGAGACCGAGGCCGACGGCGAACACGCCCGTCGCGCAGAGCTTCCGCATGGATCCTCCCTAAGCTGTGGTTTGGATCGTACCAAAGCAGCACGCGGCGTGCCGACTTCGTTGGTGTCGGGTCGGGCAGTTGCGCGGGCACGATGGCGGAAAAGTCGACAGTGCGAACCGCGCCTACACCATCCCCTGTGCCCGAAACCACAGGAGGGCGTCGCGGATCGCGTCGTCGATCGGACCGTGCCGGTAGCCGAGCTCGCGCTCGGCACGCGCACTCGAGAACTGGAAGCGATCCGTGTACGCGTAGCGCGCTTCCATGGAGCCGAAGATCGGCTCGCGTCCGGTGACGCGCTGGAACGCGTCGCCGGCGAGGCCGGCGGCGACCGCGGCGAAGCGAGGCGCCGATATCCGCGGCGGCTTCGCGCCGCCGATGCGTGCGACGCGCTGGAAGAGCTCGCGGTAGGCGAGGTTGTCGCCGCCGAGGATGTAGCGGCGTCCGCGCTGGCCCCGCTCCCACGCGGCGATCGCGCCGCGCGCCACGTCGCGCACGTCCACGAAGCAGTTCTTGCCCGACGGGTAGATCGGGATCTTGCCCTTGACCAGGTCGACGATCACGCGCCCCGACGACGGGCGCGCGTCGCGCGGGCCGATCATGAAGCCGGGGTTCACGATCACGGCGTCGACGTCGGCGCGCGCGGCGGCGGTCACCAGCTCCTCGGCCTGGTGCTTGGTCTGGCAGTAGCCGTCATCGAGCTTGTACGCGGGGAAGTTCCACGGCGCGTCCTCGGTGCACGGGCGCCCGTCGGTCGAGAGCCCCACCGCGACCACGCTCGACACGTGCACGAGCCGCGGCGCGCCGGCCTTGCGCACGGCCCCGAGCACGGCGGCGGTGCCGTCGACGTTGGCCTTGCGCAGGGCCGCGGTCACCGTCGGCGACACGCCAACGGCAGCGGCGCTGTGGAAGACGACGTCGGCGCCGCGGAACGCGTGCTCGAGCGACGTCGGATCGTCGAGGTCGCCGAAGACCCACTCGATGTCGAGGTCGGCGAGGTGGTCGGTCCGGGTCGTGCGCCGGCGGATGGCTCGCACCTGGACGCGGCGGTTGCGGAGCTCGGCGGCGAGGTTTCCGCCCAGGAGCCCCGAGGCGCCGGTGATCACTGCGATCGGCAATGCGAGTCGATGCTACCTTCCCGGCCATGAGCGAGCGAGTCCGCGAGCGAGCGACTTCCGGACAGGCCGAGCCGGCGTTTCTCGCCGGGGGAGGCCGATCGACATGGGCCGTCCGGCCCCGGCCGGAGGGCCCATGAAGCGGACAGCCTTCGGCGTCGCCGTCCTCATCGGAACCTACGCGCTGGCGGCGGCGAGCCCGGGCGCCGTCCCCATGGGCAAGGTCGACAAGAGCTGTACCTTCGGCGGCAAGAAGCTCCGCGGCAAGGTGAAGGTGGTCGAGCACTTCCCCGACTTCAAGGTGAAGGCGGTGGAGCACTTCCCCGATCTGAAGGTGAAGTTCGTCCAGAACTTCCCCGACAGCTGCGGCGAGTGGCAGCTCGTCGAGCATTTCCCTGACTTCACGATCAAGTACGTCGAGCACTTCCCCGACTTCACGATCAAGAAGGTGGAGCACTTCCCCGGCTTGCCGTAGGCAAGCCGAGGAAGTGAGGCCTCGGGCTTCGGGCCTCGGGCCTCGGCCCGGAGGAGCTCAGCTGACGGTGAAGCGGTGCGCGGTGATGGTCGTCGCCAGACCCTTCACGGGGACCGTCACTTCCTCGAGGGACGTGCTCGCGAGGTGGGACGCGACGCCGGGGGCGGCGTAGGTCGAGGCCGACACGACGACCTGGCCGGCCTCGACGACCGCCTGCAGCTTGGCGGCGAGGTTCACGGCGTGGCCGAAGTAGTCGAGGTTGGCGTTGAGGCGCACGGCGATGCACGAACCGGTGTTGAGCGAGACGCGCAGCCGCAGGCCCGCCGGATCGGCGAAGTGTCGCTGGATGGCGACGGCGCATCGGACGGCGTCGACCGGATCCATGAAGGCGCCCATCGCGGCGTCACCGATCGTCTTCACCACGGCGCCGCGGTGGGACGCGATGAGGCCGAACACCGACGTGAAGTGGTGGCGGACCGCGACGAAGGCGTCGGGATCGCCGCGCTCGGCGTACATGGCGGTCGAGCCCACGATGTCGGTGAAGAGGATCGTCTGCTCGCCGACCGCGAGCCGCACGTCGGCGCCGAGGAACTCCTCGGTGAACAGGTCGCGGAACTCCTGGTGGCTGAGGAGCCGGCCGGGGCGGAGCGCGAGCTCCGACGGCGCGGCCTGCTCGAGGATGAACGTCCGGGGTTCGGACGAGTCGTTGACCAGCTCGAGCGCGGCGTGGGGCGGCGCCGCGGTCTCGCCCGGCGGCGCGCTGACCCGCCACGAGACCGGCGCGGCGCCGCCGGTGCCGTCGCTGACGTCGAGGTAGCCCGCCGGCTGCTCGTCGCCCCGGTTGCGCAGGCGGTAGCGGCCCGGTGTCAGGTCGACCTCGATCGAGGTGTCACCGCCGGGCGCGAGCGCGCGCTGGACGCGGATGTGCTGCTTCTGCGACGGCTCGGCGCTGCAGAAGAGCCGCTGCTCGATCTGCCGGATCGACGGGTGCACGCGGAAGCTCACCTCGACGGCGTCCGCCGTCCCGAACTGCACCGCGCACACCTCGCACGCTCCCTCGGCCGGCACGTCGCCGAGCCGCGTCTCGCTCTCGCGGACGCCGCGGCAGTGCGGGCACACGACGTCCCACGCCAGCTCGAGCAACCCGGCGCGCGTCGCGTGCAGGAACACGCGCAGGAGCACGTCCTCGTCGACGCCCCACACCCGCGCGCGCTCGCGTACCTGGATCCGGCACACGTCGAGCTCGTCGCCGGTGCGCACCAGCTCGACGAGCCGGTCGACGCTCGTCGGATCGAGTCCCTTCGCGCGCAGCTGGGTCGCGATCGCGCCGAGCCGCTCCTCGGCCTGCGGCGACAGCGCCGGCGCCGGCACCGACAGGGCCGCGGCCTTGGCGACCCGCGCCGCCCGCGCGAGCTCGGGCAGCGCCTTGCGGTACGCCCTGCCGATGCCGTTGAAGTTGAGGCGCATGACCGGCGTGAGCAGCGGCCAGCGCGGCACGGCGCCGAAGTAGAGGTAGAAGCGCGAGCGGCGCCCGCCGTCGAGCGGCTCGATCCGCTCGACGGTCCACAGCGCCTTCATCCCGCCCTGCGAGTACACGCGCAGGAACGAGAACCACCGGTTCGCGACCCAGTCCCACGGCACCTCGTGCCACGCGTGGAAGACGCCGCTGTAGCGCGCGGTCCCGTAGCGCAGCCCCTCCTTCTCGACGAACTTCATCTCGGGGTTGCCCACGAGGCGGTTCATGCGGGACACGTCCGACACCAGCGGCCACAGCTCGTCGGGCGGCAGGTCGACGTCGTAGCTCCACAGGAAGTCGAGCCGGCGCGCGTCGGCCCACTCCTTCGGCCATGGATGCTCGCGCAGGATCTCCGCGAGGCTGAGCGTCTCCCCCACTGCGCCCAGTATATCGGGCAACCGCGCGGGGCGCGCGGTGGACCAATCAGCGTGCTCCGCTCCTCCACGCTCCTCCTCGGCCTGGGGCTCGGCCTCGGGCTCGCCGCCTGTGCCCACGACGTGCACGCCCGCTACCCCGCGCCCCCCGACGCCCCCACCGGCGCCGTCGAGCTCGTCTTCTCGGCGCCCGCCTCCGACGTCTCGGTCGCGGTCAACGGCCATCTCGTGGTCCACGACGCACGCACCGAGCGGATCCGCATCGACGACGTCCCTACGGGATATGCCGACCTCGCCATCGCCGCCGGTCCCGGCGAGAAGCAGGTGCGCGTGTGGGTCGCGTACGATCGCGTGACCACGATCCCGCTCGGCGCGCCGGGCGAGGCGCCGATGTCGGCGATCCGCGCGCTCGCGACGTCCCTGGCCACGGTGGCGCTCTACGCGCTCTTGAACTGAGGCGTGGTGGCGACGGCCCGCACCCGCGCGCGCAGGCCGTCCTTCGGCAGCGGGCCCAGCCCGCCGGCGCCCGGCGTGAGGTCCTGCGCGGGCAGCTCGATCGCGTGACCGCGCACGAACGCCGCCGCGAACAGCGGCAGCACGAGATCGACCAGGACCTCGCCGGGGCAGCGGTGTCCCTCGCGCGGGCCGCCGCCCTGGGGCACGTACGCGTTCTCGGGCAGCGCCGCGAACGCCTCGTCCGCCATGCGATCGGGATCGAGCCTCGCCGGGTCGGCGAACGTCGCCCCGTCCTGCAGCGTCGTCCAGATCGCGCCGACCGCGGTCCATCCCTTCGCGATCCGGTGCCCCTCGTACTCGAGGTCCTTCTTCGCCACGCCGAAGAACGTCCCCGGCGCGATCGGGTAGACACGCCGGAGCTCGCGCCCGACCGCCGCCGTGTAGCGGAGCCCGCCGAGGCGCTCGAGCGTGAGCGGTCCGGGTGGCAACGCGTCGACCTCGGCCTTCACCCTGGCGAGCACGTCGGGGCGCTGGCCGAAGATGACGAGCAGCCACGCGAAGACGGCCGTGATGCCACCGTGCGCGGCGAAGAAGAAGTGGAGGAGCTCGATCTCGAGCTCCTCGCGGGTGAGCGCCTCCCCGTCGGGCCCGCGCGCCGCCTTCAGCGCGCCGAGCGCGGTGCCGTCGCCGCCGCGCGTCGCCACCGCCTCCTTGATGTACGCGCGCAGCCGATCGCGGGCGGCGAGCGCCTTGCCGTACGCCGTGAAGGGCAGCTTCACCGGCGGCGCGAACGTGCCCTTGATCATCGTCTCGAAGTCCGCCGCGTTCTTCGTGTCGGAGACGTCCGGATCGGCGGCGGCGAACAGGAGGTTGGCCATGTCGAAGGCGAGCTGCCCCAGCTCGGGGTTCAGCCGCTGCTCGTCGCGCGTCTCCCACGCGGCGAGGTAGCGGCGGACCAGCGTCTCCAGCGCGGGCACGTACGACGCCAGCGCCTCCGGGGTGAACGCGGCGAGCAGGAGCCGCTTGCGCGCGCGGTGGCGCTCGCCGTCGATGAACGGCACGGCGTCGGGGTGGAGCAGCTCGCGGATGTGCGGCGGCGAGCCCTTCTCGCGCGTGAAGTTCTCGGGGTCGAGGAAGAACGTGAACGCCCGCGGCCCGTTGAAGAAGACCACCGTGCTGCCCAGGATCTTCGTCTTCCAGACGAGCCCGTGGCGCTTCGTCTTCTCGGCCTGGAAGGTGAACGGATCCTTCAGGAACGAGAGCGCTTCACCGATGAACGGGAGCCCGGTCGAGCCGGGCGGTGGACGGAGCTGTGCCATGTGCCGCGATGGTACGTCCGACCGCGGCCCTCGGATCGGCGGCCACGACCATCCCCCGTGTTATCAATCGGCCATGAAGCACGTCGCGCTCGCCGTGGTTCTCGCCGCGGCCCTGGCCCTGTCGGGCTGCCTGGTGAAGAAGTCGACCCATCAGAAGGCGCTCGACCACATCTCCCAGCTCGAGGGGCGCATCGCCCAGCTCGAGCAGGAGGAGGCCGACAAGAAGCGGGCGATCGCCGAGCTCGAGAAGCGGCTGGCCGAGCTCGACACCGCGACCAGGGACCGCGAGGCGGAGCTGTCGCGCGTGCGCGGCGAGCAGCAGGCGACGCAGGCCGAGCTCGACGACCTGCGCCGTCAGCGCGACGCGCAGGAGAAGCGCCTCGCCGCCTACCGCGACCTGCAGGCGAAGTTCCGCGCGCTCGTCGACTCCGGCAAGCTGCAGATCGGCTTCCGCAACGGCCAGATGGTGGTCAAGCTGCCCTCGTCGATCCTCTTCGCGTCGGGCGCGAGCGACCTCTCCACCGCCGGCAAGGCCGCGCTCGGCGAGGTCGTGCAGGTCCTCCTCGAGTTCAAGGATCGCCGCTTCCTCATCGCCGGCCACACCGACAACGTCCCGATCAAGACCCGCAAGTTCCCCAACAACTGGGTGCTCTCGACGGCGCGCGCGGTCTCCGTCCTCGAGTTCATGCTGGCGCAGGGCATGCCACCCGAGTCGCTCGGCGCCGCCGGCTACGCCGACCAGGATCCGGTCGCGCCCAACGACAGCGAGCCCAACAAGGAGCTCAACCGGCGCATCGAGATCATCCTCGTGCCCAACCTCTCCGAGCTGCCCCAGCTCACCGTCGATCAACCGTGAGCTATCGCGAGGCAGGCCGGTCGCCGCTGGGCGAGGTCCGCCATCGCTTCCTGATCGGCCGCCGTCCGCGCTACCTGGGCAGCGCCAACGCCGTCGCGCGCGCCACACCCCTCTCGCCCGGCGGCATGATCCTGCCCTCGACCGGCGCCGCGCCCTCGCTGCCCGCGACCCGTCGCGCCCCCACCGGCGCCGTCGAGGTCTGCGATCACGGCGTCCGTGTCCGGACCCCGGACAGCATCCTCGAGCTCCTCTGGGACCAGCTCGTCGAGGTCCGCCGCATCGAGGACCCCTCCGGCCTCGTCGGCCTCGTCCTCCGCGGCGTCCACGGCGAGGAAGTCCACCTCGACCGCACCCTCCGCGGCCTCTCCCAGCTGGGGGACAGGCTCCTGGGTCACATCCCCGCGCGATGACAGGCGATTTCGCCCGCACCGCGACTGGCGCCCGCGCTCGGATCAGAGCGCGTGGATGTAGGCGGCGCCCCGGCGCGGCGCGCCCAGGAGCAGCTCGTCGTCGGAGAGCACGACCGAGCTGCCCGTCGAGGGCTCGTCCCCGGCCACCACCCGCTCGGGCATCGCGCTCCATGCGCCCGCGCTGCGGCGGAAGACGTAGCCAGCGCCAGGGATGTCGGACCAGCCGTTCTGGCCCTCGAGGCCCTTTGCGCCGACCACGACGACGTCGTCGCCGAGCGCGACGCGCGGCGAGCTGCGGCCGCACACGTTGTGATTCGGATCGAGCGACGCCACCTCGCTCCAGGCCCCCCCGCTGCGCTCGAAGACGAGCGCCTTCGGACACGTGTCGTCGGTCGCGATCACGATCCGGTCGCCGCGCAGCGCGACGTCGACGCCGAAGTCGACATCCTGCGGCCAAGAGTCCCCGAAGCGCGGCGCGAGCGTCGCGGCGTCCTGCCACGTGCCACCCACGCGCTCGAAGACGTAGGCCTGGCCGGTGATGTCACCAGCCGGCGAGCTCGCGTTGTGGTCGCCGACGACGAGGCGATCGCCGTCGNNGCTCGGGGTCGCGCCCGCCGGCACGAGCACCGCGCGCTCGGTCCACGACGCGCCCTCGCGCACGTACACGCGCGCGCCCGCGTCGACGTGCTGGTTCGCCTGGGTGCGCCCGCCATCGCCGACGACGATCGTGTCGCCCTCGATCGCGAGCGCCGCCGCGAACCCGTCGTGCGCCACCGCGGGCTCGAGCACCGCCGCCTCCGACCAGCTCGCGCCGCTGCGCGTGTAGACGCGCACGCGCATGACGCCCTCGCCGTTCGGCGCCGCGCCGGCCAGTCGCTCGCTCACCGCGAGCGTGTCGCCGCCGATGGCGACGCGCTCGCCGAACGCCGCGGCGCCCGGGGCGCCGACGAGCTTCGCCTGTCGTTCCCAGGCCCTCCCACGCCTGACGAACACGTACACCGCGCCGATCCGCACCGGCGCCTGCGTCGCGCCGACGACGAGCGTGTCGCCGCTCGCCGCCATGGCGTGACCGAAACCGAACGGGGTCTCGCCCTCGCCCGGGCCGAGCCTCGTCGGCTCCGGCGGCGGCCCGTCGGGCATCGCGTCGGCCTCGCGCGCGTCGACCACGCCGTCGTCATCCGCGTCGAGCGACGGCCCGCACGCGACGAGCGCGTGAGCCGAGATGGCCATGATCGTGAGGGAGGAGAGGAGACAGGAACTGGAGGCTCGCGACATGCGCCGACGTCATTGCACCCCCGATGCCACGCGCGTGATCGCGCAACCGTGCGCTCGCACACGTCACTCTTTGCCAGATGTGAACGTGGGTGCGTGGTCGTCGGCCGGCGGATCGGGATTCAGCGACGAGCGCACCTGCGCCGCCGCCTTCCG
>DDTA01000075.1:35382-36680 GCA_002344285.1 Myxococcales bacterium UBA2376 | reverse complement strand
GCGAAGCGGTGGGCCTCGTCGCGCAGCCGCGCCAGCAAGAACAGCTCCGCCGTGTTCGCGCGCAGCGCCACCGGCTCCTTCACGTTGCGCAGGTACACGCGGTCGGGCGCGTCGCCTGCCGCCAGCTCGCGCTCCTTGGCCAGCGACACCACGTCCATCGCGTCCTCGCGCTCGAGCTCGATGCCGAGATCCCGGAGCGCCGTCACCGCCATCCCGAGCTGGCCCTTGCCGCCGTCGATCACCAGCAGATCCGGCGGCGCCCACGCGTCGTCGTCGCGCCCGCCGCCGGTTCGCGCCTTCAGGCTCCGCCGGAACCGGCGCGACAGCACCTCGTACATCGACGCGAAGTCGTCGTTGGTCGACGTCTTGATCTTGAACGTCCGGTAGAGCGACCGCGCCGGCATCCCGTCGACGAACGTGACCATCGACGCCACCGTCTCCGTGCCCTGCACGTGCGCGATGTCGAAGCACTCGATCCGCTGCGGCACCCGCCGCAGCCCGAGCCGCGCCTGCAACTTCCCCAGCGCCGCCTCGACGTCGCCGCCCTTGTCGCGCCGGCTCGTCATCGCGGTCTCGGCGTTCTTGGTCGCCAGCTCGAGCAGGCGCACGCGCGTCCCGCGCTGCGGCCACACCAGCTTCACCTTCTTGCCGCGCGCCACGCCGAGCCACCCGGCGAGCAGGTCCGCGTCCTGCGGCTCGACCGGCACCACGACCTCGTCGGGGATGAACGTGCCGGTCGCGTAATACTGCTGCACGAACGCGCCGATGAGCTCGCCGTCGGGCAGCTCCTGATCCTTCTGCGCGAAGCTGCGCTTGCCGACCAGCTTGCCGGCGCGCACGAACAGGACCGCCAGCTCCGCCGCGTCGCCCTCGCGGTGCACGCCGAACACGTCCTGATCGACGAAGTCCTCCTGCACGATGTGCTGCCGCGACACCGTCCGCTCCACCGCGGCGATCGAGTCGCGCAGCCGCCCCGCCACCTCGAAGCGCTCGGCCTCTGCTGCCGTCTTCATGCGCTCGCGCAGGCGCGCGATGAGCTCCTTGTCCTTGCCCTCGAGGAAGAGCACCACGTCGTCGACCGAGTCGGCGTACGCCTGCGGCGACACCGGCAAGGCGCACGGCCCGGGACAGCGCTGGATCTGGTACTGCAGGCACACGCGCCCGCGGTGCTCGAGCACGTGGTCGGTGCACGTGCGCAGCTGGAAGTGGCGGTTGAGCACGCGCAGGGTCTCGCGGCACGACGTCGCCGAGTGGTACGGCCCGAAGTAGCGCGCGCCGTCGTCCTTGATGTTGCGCGC
>DDTA01000075.1:0-35357 GCA_002344285.1 Myxococcales bacterium UBA2376 | reverse complement strand
AGGTACTGCTTGTCGTCGCGCAGCTTGACGTTGAACTTCGGCTGGTGCCGCTTGACCAGGTGGTTCTCGAGGAGGAGCGCCTCCTTCTCGTCGGTGACGACCACCGTCTCGATGTCGGCGAGCAGCTTGCCGAGGAAGCCGGCGGCCACGAAGAAGCGCTCGTCGCCGCCCGGCCGGAAGTACTGGCGGACGCGCGTGCGCAGGTTCTTGGCCTTGCCGACGTAGATCACCTTCCCCGCCGCGTCCTTCATGATGTAGACGCCCGGGTCCGTCGGGATCCGGTCGAGGAAGTCGGCGGCGAGCTGCGCCATGCGACCTCTAGAAGAGCGCGCGGCACTCCTTCACGGTCACCATCACGAGGATGACCATGAGGATCAGGATGCCGACCATGTGCACGGTCGTCTCCACCTTGGGGTTCGCGCGCCGCCGCGTCACCAGCTCGTAGCCGAGGAACGCCAGCCGCCCGCCGTCGAGGCCGGGCAGCGGGAACAGGTTCATGATCGCGAGCAGCACGTTGAGCAGCATGAGCAGCTGCAGCGCCGTGATCCAGCCGGCGTCGATCGCCTTCTTGATGAAGGTCGTCATCCCGACGGGGCCCTTCACCTCGGCCTTCTCCTTGCCCTTGATCACCTGGTAGATGCCGGCGAAGTAGTCGCGCGTCTGCTGCACCGGGTACCAGATGGCCTCGCCGGCAGCGCGCAGCACGCCGACGTCGACGCGGTCGTACTGCTCCTGCCAGCCGTCGATGCCGAGCCGGTAGCGCGGGCCCTTGCACTCCTTGGGGATCGACGGGTCGTCCGACTCCTTCACGCCCTTCATGTCGTCGAACTTCGGCTTGACCTCGACGTCGATCACCTTGCCGTCGCGCAGGACCTTCATGCGCGCGACGTCGCCGCCGAGCCTGGCGGTCACGACGCACAGCTCGGTGCGCTTGCCGTCCGGGCCCCGGTAGTAGAGCGGGACGTCGTTGATCGCGAGGAGCCGATCGCCGGGCTGGAGCTTCTGCGCGGCGTCGAACTCCGGGTTGAGCTTGTCGACGCCGTAGTAGCGCGTCTCGTGCTTCACGCCCGCGCAGTTGAAGAGCACGAACGCGAGCACCGCCGCCGTCAGGTAGTTGGTGCCCGGCCCGGCGAAGATCGTGGCGATGCGCTGCCACACCGGCCGGTTCGGGTACGCCGCCTTGTCGTCGGGATCGACGTCCTCGGCGATCGCCATGCCCTTGATCTCGACGAAGCCGCCGAACGGGATGGGCGCGATCTGGAAGAGCGTTCCGCCCTTCGAGCGCCAGCGCAGCACGCCGGGGCCGAAGCCGATCGAGAAGCGCTCGACGCGCATCCCGCACATGCGCGCGACCACGAAGTGGCCGGCCTCGTGGACGACGATCAGGAGCCCGAGGCCCAGGATCGCGCCGAGGATGGTGAGCACATCCATGTCGCGCGACTATAGCAGCGCCCCCGCGGCCAGGCCGGCGCGCGCCGTCGAATGCCGGCGGAGCCGCGCTTTCAGCTCGCGCGCGTGGTCGTCGTGGTCGGGCGGCGCGGCGCGAGGAGCCCGAAGAGGCGCGGGCGCGCGGTCGGCGCCGGGCCGATCATCTGCACGTCGAGGCGGAGACCGTGCGCGGCCATGCGGCGCGCGAGGCGGCGGCGGCGGGCGTCGCGCGAGCCGCGGAGGCCGGTGAGCGCGGGCAGCGCGCGCACGCGGTTGCACACGACGAAGTGGCCGTGCACGACGACGGCGTCGACGGTGCCGGCGAGGATGTCGTCGACCGCCGGACCGACGGGCGCGAGCGTGCCGAGCGCGACGTCCGGATCGATGATCCAGAGGAGGCGGCCCTGCGCGCGGGCGGCGCCGGCGTCGGCGCCACGGCCGCGGCCGGGCGCGTGGATGACACGCAGCTCGGGAACCTGCGCGCGCAGGAGCGCGAGCACGGCGTGCGAGTTGTCACCGGAGTCCTCGTCGACGGCGAGGATCTCGAACGGATGGCCGAGCGCCCGCAGGTGATCGGCGAGCCGGTGGATCGCGGTCCCGATCGCATCTTCGTCGTCGGCGAACGGCACCACGACCGAGATCTCGTACCGGACAGCGAGGCTCATCTTCGCGCCCGGTGAGAGCAGCATGCGTGCCGCGTCGACGACGCTCATGTGTCAGAGTTCTACCAGGCCTCCGTGACAGACAAGTCATCGGAATGATTTCGCGTATCCGCGGAATCGGACCGGCGGCTCGACCACTGAGCATCGTTCGATTGCGAAGGTTGTGGCGCAGGTGCGTAAGAGTGTTCGCGGCGATCGTGGCGCCAGTGCCGATCGAGCGCCTCGCCGCCGACGCGCCACCCCAGCTCCGTCCGTCGCTCGGGTCGAACGTCCGCGAGGCCGAGTCGAAGGACCGACGTGATCGCCGCCGCCAGCGCCCGTGGATCCCGCGGCGGCACCAGCGCGGCCCCGTGCGCCGCGAGCGCGCGAAGTCCACCCGTCGCCGACGCGACGAGCGGCACGCCCGCCGCGAGCGCCTCGAGCGCGGCCATGGGCGTCCCTTCGCTGCGGCCGTCCGCGTCGCCTCCGAGCGGCGCGGAGGGAACGACGACGACATCGGCGGCCGCGAGCAGCTCGTCGCGCGCGTCGGCGCCGAGCCAGCCGGCGAAGCGCACGCGCTCGCCGAACCGCGCCGCCCGGGCGGCGAGCTCGTCGCGGAGCGGGCCGTCGCCGGCGATGACGAGGCGCGCGCCCGGCGGCAGGAAGTCCATCGCGTCGATCGCGGTGTCGACGCGCTTCACCGGGACGAGGCGCGCGAGCACGACGATCGTGGTCGTGGTCGTGGTCTTGGTCGTCGCGCTCGCCGCGCGTGCCTCGCGCCGCCGCGCGATCGCCTCGCTGCGCGCGTCGTCGACGCCCATCGCCTGCACGATCGCGCGCGACGCGACGCGCGACGCGATCGCGCGTGGCACGGCATCGAGCGCGCGCCGGCGCAGCTCGTCGCTCACGAACACGAGCCGCGCATCGCGAGCGACGAGGAGCGCGAGCACCGGCGCGAGCAGCCGCGCGCGCGCGAGGAGGTGCACGTCGCCGCCATGCGCGATCGCGCACAGCGGGATCCGGCGCGTCGCCAGCGCCGCCGCCACCGCCGACGGCGCGAGCCAGTGCGCGACCACGGCGTCCCAGCGGCGCGCGCGGCGCGTCACCTCGGCCAGCATCCTCGTCGAGAACCCGGCCGCCGCCGCCACGACGCTGACCCCGCCGCGCTCGAGCGCCTCGGGCGCGCCGCCGTCGTAGAAGAGCCCGTGCGGCACCGGCAAGCCACGGCCGGCGGCGACGACGTCGACCTCGTCACCCCGCCCGCGCAGCCAGGCCGCGTGGCCCTCGACGAAACCGCCGGCGGCGTCGCCGGCCCAGCGCGGATACGACGTGGCGACGACGCCGACTAGCGCCACCGCGCCATCGCCTCGCTCGCGACACGCGAGCTCCACGAGCGCAAGAGCACCCACGGGATCGGATGGATCGCCGTGCCAAAGTTGATGCCGCTCTTCCACGCCGGCCCGTACACCGGGCGCACCGGCACGTCGACGACGCGCATGCCGACGACGTGCAGGCGCGAGAGCAGGTCGTTGGGATAGCCGTAGCGCGGGAAGAGCTGGTCGAGATCGAGCGCACCGATCGCGACGCGACTGATCGCGGTGTAGCCGCACTGCGAGTCGAACACGTGGCGATAGCCCGACGTGAGCCGGGTCGCCGCCGAGAGGACGAGGTTGCCGACGATGCGGGCCGGCGGCATCGCACGCCACACGTCGGGGTGGCGAAAGCGGTTGCCCTTGACGTAGTCGGCGTGGCCGTCCGCGATCGGCGCGATCACCGCCGGCAGGTCCGCCGGATCCATCTGGCCGTCGCCCGCCATCACCGCGGCGACGTCGCAGTCGAGCTCGAGCGCGCGCCGGTAGCCGGTGACGATCGCCGCGCCGACGCCGCGGTTCGTGGCGTGCGTGATCACCTCGACGGCGCCGCGGGCGCGGCCCGCATCCTCGGCGACCGTCGCCGTCGCGTCACTCGATGCGTCGTCGACCACGATCACGTGATCGACGAAGTCGGGGACCGCGGTGATCGCGCTGCCGACGGCAGCCTCCTCGTTGAAGGCCGGGATGACGACAGCCACGCGCAACTGCTGGTACATCGGAGGGCTTACTAACACGAACCACGCGGGTGCGCCGAAACCAGATGAGAGCTGTCATAGATACGTGCTAATCCCGCTTTCGTAAGGAGCATCCATGGCCGGCGGAGTGAACAAAGTCATCCTCATCGGGCACCTCGGCGCGGACCCGGACATGCGGTACACCCCGAGCGGCGCCGGCGTCTGTGAGCTCCGTCTGGCCACCAGCGAGAGCTGGAAGGACAAGAACGGTCAGCGCCAGGAACGCACCGAGTGGCACCGGATCGTGGTCTGGGGCAAGACCGCCGAGATCTGCGCCAAGTACCTCGCCAAGGGGCGCCAGGTCTTCATCGAGGGGCGCATCCAGACCCGCTCGTACGACGACAAGGAAGGCCAGAAGCGCTACATCACCGAGATCATCGCCAACGACGTCCAGTTCCTGTCGAGCGGACGTGACGGTGGTGGCGGTGGCGGTGGCGCGCGGCGCGGCGGCGGCGACGAAGGGCCTCCGCCCCCCGAGCCCGACTTCGGGCCCAGCCCGGCCGGCGGCGGCGGCGGCGGCTACGGCGGCGGCGGCCCCGACGACGACATCCCGTTCTGAGCCGCGGAGATCAGCCCGCGGTCTGCAGCCCGGCCGCGATGCCGCTGATCGTCGTGAAGATCGCGGCCGACAGGCGGTCGCGCTCGCCGGGCTCGGCGCCCGCTGACTCGGCGGCGCGCAGCCGGCGGATGAGCTCGACCTGCGCGTGCGAGAGCACGTCGATGTACGGGTTGCGCCGCCGCACCGACGCCGCGAGGTGTGGTCGATCGGCCAGCGTCTGGTCGAGGCCGGCGAGGCGCGCCAGCGCCTCGCGCGTGCGCGCGTGCTCCGCCTCGATCACCGCGAAGACCGCGCGATCGTCGGCGTCGGCGAGCTGCGCGTACTCGCGCGCGACGTCGATGTCGGCGCGCACCATCGCGAGCTCGCCGTTGTGCACGAGCGCGCGCAGGAAGCGCGATCGCGACAGCAGCGCCGGCACCGCGTCGGCGCCGATCTCCTTGGCGAGCCCTTCGAGCGCGCTGCCGAGCCCGAACCATCCCGGGATGCCGTGGCGGCTCTGGTTCCAGGAGAACACCCAGGGGATCGCGCGCAGATCCGAGAGCGTGAACCCGGCCTTGCGCGACGCAGGGCGCGAGCCGATCGGCAGCTTGCCGACGTGCTGCATCGGCGTCGCCGCGAGCGTGTAGCGCGCGAGCTGCTCCTGGTCGTCGGTCAGCTGCTGGTAGGCGGCGAGGGCCGCGGCCGCCGCCACGTCGAGCGCGCCGTCGAGCGCCGGGTCGACGGTCGCGCGCTCGTCGGCCGCCGCGCGCAGGACCGCGCCGAGCGTCAGCTCGAGATCGCGGTGCGCGATCTCGGGGCGGGCGTAGCGCGCGGTGATCGTCTCGCCCTGCTCGGTGACGCGCACGCGCCCGCGGAGCGCCTGCACCGGCTGCGCGCGGATCGCCTCGCCGGCGGGGCCGCCACCGCGACCGATCGCGCCGCCGCGGCCGTGGAACACGGTCAGGGTCACGCCCTCGGTGCGCGCCACGTCAGCGAGCTCGATCTGCGCGCGCCGCAGCGCCACCGCCGACGCGACGTAGCCGACCTGCTTGCCCGAGTCCGAGTAGCCGATCATCACCTCGAGCTCGCCGCCGATCTCGTCGCGCACGACCGGGTGCGCGAGCATCTGCCGGGCGAGCGCGCCGCCGTGCTCGAGATCCTCGAGCTGCTCGAGCAGCGGCACCGGCCGCACCTCGCCGGGCGCGAGGCCGGCGGCGCGGGTCAGGAACACGACCTCGAGCAGATCCGAGAGCTGGCTGGTGAAGCTGACGACGTAGCGCTCGCACGCGCGCTCGCCGAGCTCTCGGCACGCGCGTCCGACCATGTCGAGCGTGCCGAGCAGGTCCTGCGCCGTCTCGCTGCGCGCCGTGCGATCGCGCACCGGCGCGATCGGTCGCGCCAGCACGTCGCCCAGGAGCTTGACCCGCGCCGCCTCGTCGAGCGCGGCGTAACCCGCGTGGCCGCCCGCGGCGAGGAGCTCGTCGACGACCCTCTCGTGCACCGACGAGTGCTGGCGGATGTCGACGCTCGCCAGGTGGAAGCCGAAGACCTCGACGCGCCGCTGGCAGCGGCGCAGGAGCCCGCGCGCGAGCCGGCCGAAGCCCGCGCCCTGGAGCCCGCGCTCGAGCAGGTTGAGATCGCGCAGGTAGCCGGCGGCGTCGACGTAGCTGTCGTCACCGCGCTCGAGCGTCGCGCGCAGCCGCGCCGCGATGTACCAGAGCTTCTCGCGCCACGGCTCGCGCGGCGCGCGCGGCATCGCGCGGGCGGCGACCTCGGGCATGCGCTCGCGGTCGCGCACCAGGCTGCGCACCAGATCCTCGATGCCCTCGCGCGAGACCACGCGCTGCGCCGACACCGACAGCGTGCGGCCGAGCTCGCGCACGTCGGCGAGGTGGCGTTCCAGCACGACCGTCCGCTGCCGCTCGAAGGCGGCGCGCGTCACGTGCGCGGTCACGTTGGGGTTGCCGTCGCGATCACCCCCGACCCACGTGCCCCAGCGGAAGAACGCGGGCACGCGCCACGCCCGCTCCGGCCACGTCGCGGCCAGCGCGTCGTCGAGATCGTCGTAGACGTCCGCGGTCACCTCGAACAGCGTGCGGCGGAAGGTGGCGATCACCGTCTCGAGCTCGTCGTGCGGGGTCGGCGTGCGCGCACGCGACTCCTCGGTGCCGAGCAACGAGAGCACCTCGGCGATGACGTCGTCCTCGGCGTCGCGGCGCGCCGGGCCGCCGATGGGCCGCTCGAGCAGATCGAGCAGCTCGGCGATCGCTCCCAGGTGATCGAGCACCGAGCGCCGCCGCGCCTCGGTCGGGTGGGCGGTGAGGACCGGCATGACGAGCGCGTGGTCGAAGAACGCGGCGACGTCGTCGGCGCTCATGCCGGCGTCGCGCATGTTCCGCACCGCCGCGGCGACGCCGTCCTCGTGGCTGTCGCGCCGGCGGAGCGCGCGGATCCGCTGCTGCTCCTCGGCCGAGTTGATCAGGTGGCACCAGTGCGTGAAGGCGCGGGTCACGTCCTCCATGTCGTCGATGCCGAGCTCGGCGACGCGCCGGGCCAGCTCCGCGCGGCCTCCCGGCAGCTGGCCCTGACGCAGCGCGGTCGCCGCGTCGCGCAGCCCGCGCAGGATCGCGACCGTCCGGTCTCCGGACAGCTCGGCCGCGGCCGAGACGAGCGCGTTGCCGAGCCGGGAGAGATCACCTTCGAGCAGCTCAGGATCGGGGTGCACGGCGACATTGTTACACCTGAGCCGGCCTCGACTGCGCGCCCCGACCACGACACCGCTGTCGGGATTCGCTCAGCGGCTACTCCATCCGGTCGAACGTCAGGTCGGCCGCGAAGTCGCCGAAGGCCGCCGCGCGCAGCGCCTCGGCGTCGAGCTCCCCGAGCAGGCTCGCCGACAGGGACGCCTCGGCGACGATCACCTCGCGCTGCGTGGTGCACTCGGTGTTGCACGAGGCCGACGCGGTCGACTCGGCCGCGCCGCGGCACGAGGCCTGATCCTGCGCGCCCTGGCATTGCGCCTCGGCCGTCGCGCGCGCGTTCGCGTCGCAGTAGCTCTGGCAGTTGACCGTGTTCGCCTCGAGCTCGGCTCGCACGACGACGTCGGTGATCACGCCGACCGTGAGGTTCGGGATCTCGCATCCGCCGAGCGTCTCGATGCGCCCGTCACCCTCGCCGTAGCCGGCCGCGTACACGCCGCCGTCGTCGATCTGGACCGTGCTGTCGAACAGCGCCCGGAACTGGCCGCTCGCCGACTCGAGCGCGCACTCGGTCGCCTCGAGCCCGCCGATCGTCCCGGTGCCGCGCACCTCGACGGTGACCAGCGCCTGCTGCGCCGGCGGTGCCTCTGCCTCGCGCGGCGAGCCGTCGGCGTTCGTGGTCGCGTCCTTGTAGCGCATCTCGCCTTCGACCTGCGAGGTCGGCGTCGTGGGCGTCTGGTCATCGTCCGCCGCGCACGCGGCGAACACCGAGAGGGAGAGAACCGTGAGGAACGAGGTGTGTCGCATCATGCGCCGAAGCTTCAGCAACGCGCGTGCCGCGACCTGTCGTCGCGCGCTTGCGCGTGAACGACGTCCGGCGTCCGGACAGGGCTGTCATCGCTGCCGTCCGGTCTTTTCACAACGTGAGGCGACCGTGAGACGAGCCCGTTCGTGCCGGGTCGAAGGACCTTCTGCTACCTCAGCGTCCAGCCACTGATCGCCGGATCGCCCGTCAACGCCGCCTCGTAGTATCCGCCGCCGCCGGTGAGCCATGGCGTGTGCGTCGCCGGCACCAGATCCTTCCACTCGTTCCCCGCGGCACCGTTCACCACGTGCACGCTGATGCGCATCGCGAGCGGGCAGCCGCCGAGCTCGCTCCACGGCGCGCGGACCGAAAGTGTCCGGTTGTCGGACGACGCGAACACGTGGAACCCGGGCTCGAGCGTGTGCGCGCGCGTGGTCCACGCCGGTGTGCCGCCAGACGCGTAGATGGCGTTGTACGGCCCGCTGCCGAAGTCGTTGGTCCGCCGCGTCGCGATCACGTACCCGGCGCCGAACCCGACCTGCGCCGTGTGCCCGCTGTACTCCTTGCCGGCGCGCGGCGCGGCCGGCGCGAGCGACACGCCGGTCTCGACGTAGACGTGCAGCGGCTTGGAGCCATCGAGGAACGCCTGGCTCGTCACCGTGACGTACAGGTACGTCGGGTCCCAGGTGATGCCGACCTCGTCGGTCGCCGCCATCGTCGCGCCGGGTGTGAGCCGTTGTGCCGTCGGATATTCGGCGAGGTCGGCGACCCCGTCGAGCGTCGGCGTGTGTCCCGTCGAGATGGTGCACGGCGCGGCGTCCGCGCCCGGGTCCGCATCCGTGTCGGCCGCCGCGTCCACCGCGGCATCGGCGACCACCCCCGCATCCGGGGCCGCGTCGGCGACCGGGGCGCCGTCGACGCGGGCGTCCGCCTCCGCCGCGGGCCCGTCGTGGGTCTCCATCGTCGACGTCGCGCAGGCACCGAGAACGAAGGTGGCGGCCGCGAGCGAACGCATCACCGACGTGAACAAGCATCAAGCGTGCCCTCGCCGCGGGCGCGCAACCTGTCGGGATCGCGAGGCCTCCGACCCGTCCCCGAAACCAGACGTTGCCGATCGCAACGCGACCTGCCGAGAAGCGGCCCCGGCTCAGGCCGGCGCGACCGTGACCGGCACGCCGTTGAACGCCGCGTTGCCGCTGGGCACGTCGACGAAGCCTTCGTCCGAAACGATGTTCACGTTCACGCCGGCGTGGGCGCGGGCCACGTCCATCCGCACGCCCGGCAGGTCGTGCCCGAAGCCGTGGGGCAGGGACACCACGCCGGGGCGCAGCTCGTCCGACACCTCGACCGGCGCCACCACCTCGCCGGCCTTGCTCGTGACCCGCGCGCCGCCACCGTCCACGAGCCCGAGCCGGGTCGCGTCGTCGGGATGGACGCGCAGCGTGCACCGCGCCGGCCCCTTGATGAGCGGCACGAGGTTGTGCATCCACGAGTTGTTGCTGCGCAGATCGCGCCGCCCGATGAGCACCATCTCCGGCGGCGCCGCGTCCAGCGCGCGCTCGAGCCGCGGCACGTCGTCGAGCACGAGCGCGGGCGCCAGCTCGATCTGCTGGCTCCCGGTCCGCAGGATGCCCGGCAGTCGTGGCGCGAGCGGCCCGAGGTCGATGCCGTGGGGATGCTCGCCGACGAGCCGGTCGAGCGTGAGCCCGTCCGGCCGCGCGCCGAACCCGTCCCCGTAGGGCCCGAGCCGGAGCAGCGCATCGACGACGCGCGCCGGTCCGCGGCGCTCGCCCAGCGCCAGCACCGCGCCGGCCGCGTCGACCGGCACGCGCTCGCCGGCCTCCGCCATGTCCGCGAGCTCGCGGCTCACCAGCTCGCGCACCACGAGGTCGTCGGCCATCGCGAGCGGCGCCGCCGCCATGCCCATGAGCCCCTTGGCCAGCGCCAGCAAGATCTCCCACTCCGCCGGCTGCCCCGCCGCCGGCGCGAACGTCGGCGCCGAGAAGCGGGCGACGTTGCGCACCGCGAGCTGGTAGAGCGCGACGTCGTAGTGCGCGCGCTCGAGCGCCGACGGCGGCGGCAGGATCACGTCGGCGAGCCGCGTCGTCGCGTTCACGTACGGATCGACCGCGACGCGAAACTCCAGCGCGGCGAACGCCTTCGCCAGCCGCCCCGCACCCGGCGCCGACACCAGCGGGTTGCCGGCGATCGTGATGAGCCCGCGCACCCGCGCGTCGTCGTCGCCCTCGATCTCGTCGGCGAGCGTCGCCACCGGCAGCTCGCCGAACATCTCCGGCAGCCCCTTCACGCGGCTCGTGAACCGCCCGAACCGAGCGTCGCTGCGCCGCCGCCATCGCCCGGTCATCACCGCCGGCGTCGTGAACATCGCGCCGCCCGCGCGATCGAGGTTGCCGGTCAGCACGTTCACCAGGTCCACCGCCCAGCTCGCCAGCGTCCCGAACTCCTGGCATGTCGTCCCGATGCGCCCGTAACACGCCGCCGACTCCGCCGCCGCGTGCTCGCGCGCGAGCCGCCGGATCGTCGCCGCGTCGACGCCGGTCCGCGCCGCCACTCGCTCGGGCGTGAAGCGCGCCGTCACCGCGCGCACCTCGTCGAGCCCGCGCACCCGCCCGTCGCACGCGCCCAGCCGGACGAGCCCCTCGTCGAACAGCACCTGCACCATCGCGAGCAGCATCGCCGCGTCGCCGCCCGGCCGGATCGCGACGTGCTCGTCGGCCCGCGCCGCCGTCTCGCTGCGCCGCGGATCCACGACGACGATCCGTCCGCCGCGCGCGCGGATCCCGTCGAGTCGTCCCTTCACGTCGGGCGCCGTCATCAGGCTGCCGTTGGACGCCAGCGGGTTGGCCCCGAAGATCATCAGCCGCTGCGTGCGGTCCAGATCCGGCACCGGCACCGTCAATCCGCCGCCGAACATGAGCGCCGCCGTCACCATCTTGGGCAGCTGGTCCGCGGAGCTCGCGCTGTACCGCTGCTTCGAGCCGAGGGCGCGCAGGAGCACCTGCCCGTAGACCATCGCGTCGAGGCTGTGCGCCGACGGGTTGCCCAGGTACACCGCGATCGAGTCCGCGCCGTGCTTCGCCTTCAGCTCGCCGAGCCTCCCGAGCGCGACCCCGAACGCCTCGTCCCAGCTCGCCTCGTGTAGCTCGCCGTCCTTGCCGCGCACGAGCGGCGCGCGCAGCCGGTCCGGATCCTCGTGCAGCGCCTTGAGCCCGTACGCCTTGGGGCACAGGTAGCCGCGCGAGAACGGATCCGCCTCGTCGCCGCGCACCCCGCGCACCGTGCGCTCCTCGCCGTCGGCGATGTCGATCGCCAGCCCGCACGTCGCCTCGCACAAGGGACACGTCCGATACGTCCGCGTGGTGCTCACGCGCGGAGCGTATCACTCACGCGACGCCGAGCCGCACGAGGAGATGGAGCGTGCTGGCGACGATGGTCACGAGCTCCCATCGCGACGTGTCGCGCAGGTAATACAGCATCACCCGCACCGGCACGTAGTCGACGACCACCCCCATCGGCAGCCCGGCCTCGGCGAGCGCGCCGCCCTCCTCGGCGGCGACGAGCATCGTCGTCTCCATCCACAGGAGGTATGCCCACGCGAGCAGCGCGAGCGCCTGCACCTTCCACCACGGCTTCGGCGCGCCGACCCTCGCGGGCGCGATCCATCGCCGCTTCTCGGCGTGGACCAGCGCGCCCCCGGCGGCGGCGAGCAGCACCAGCGGCCCGAAGATGGTCGCCATCATCACCCAGAGCTGCTGGTCGAGCGCGAGCCCGAGCACGCCGGGGACGATGAAGCTGCACCCGAAGAAGAGCACCGTCGCCCACACGAGGACGCTCGAGCCCTTCCCCTGCATCGCCTGTTCGCTCTTGCCGTAGCCGGCGACGACCGCACAGATGAGGGCCGGAAACGCGACCACGTGCAGCGCCGACATCCCGTAGTACAGCTCGCGCGGGTGGTCGAGGAGCCACGCCTGGATCTCGTCGCTGCTCACCATCGCCGCGACGGCGACGAGCACGACGTCGAAGGCGAACCCTTCGACTCGCTCGAGCCATCTACGGCGTGACACGCGCCCGGAGCACAGGCAGATCCGCGCGCAGGTCGGCGACCGCTTGCTGCCACCCCGACATCCCCGGCCCGTACATGTCCGTCGCCACCTCCGGCGCGAGCAACGCCTCCATCGCGGCGACCTCTGCCTCGAGGGCGGCCATCGTCGCCGGCCCGGCGAGGAGCTCCGATGTGCGCGCCTGGTAGTCGCTCCACAGGACCTGCGCCATGAGCCCGATGAACCGGTCGCACGCCGGCGGCCGTCCATAGAACCCGAGGAAGATCTGGCGCAGCGCGCAGTCCGTCGGCGACGCGTTCCAGTCCGGCATCCCGTAGCCGTCGCGGATCGGGCTCGGCACCATCATCGTGTTGTCGAGATCCCACGGCAGGAGCCACACCCGGTCGGCGTTCGCCTGCTCGTACCAGAAGTAGTTGTGGTTGAAGCACTGCCCGCTGCCACCCGGGCAGTACCAGGCGACGATGCCGTCCCAGTGATCGATGAGCCGGTCGACCGCGAGGTAGCTCACGAGCGTCGGCAGATCCATCCACTGGCTCACGACGCCGCGGAACGTCGACGCGTTCGCGCCGTTCAAGGCGGTCGCGAACCGCACCATCTTGTCGACCGGCGGGTTCAGCTCCTCGTTGGTGTCGAGCGCCATCCGGTACGGCGCGTCGGTCGTGTGCATGGGCCACACCTCCTTGTAGAGGTTGCCCTCGCCGGTCCCGTCGACGTCGCGGAAGTGATCCTCGACGAACTCGCCGTCGACCTCCTCGACCAGCGCGAACAGCCCGAGATCCATCCCGTTCACGATCAGCCGTGCGTGCACCGAGCGTGGCGCCGGCACGCCCGCCGCGCGGAAGAGTCCGTACCCGATCCGCTCCTTCATGTGCGACGGGTCGCGGTACATCGCGTGGAAGTTGATCCGCTTGAGCCCGGCGAATCGTTGCCGGTCGACGTACTCGTCGAACTTGAGCTTCATCGACAGCTTGGGACAGATGCGCTGCCCCTGCTGGTTGAAGCACAAGGCGAGCGATCCGACCGCGCCCTTGTAGCGCACGGCGATGTTCGCCATCTCGAAGTCTCCGTAGCGCAGGTCCGCAGGCGCGTACTCCTCGGTGCGTGGGTCGACGTTGATGCGGTCCCAGTCCGCCTGCGCGACCGTCAGCTCGAACCGCCGCACCACGGTTGGGTCGAACACCTCCATCGATGTCGGCCCACTGCGCGCGTCGACGCCGGCATCACCTCCTCCGTCGCCGTCCCCCTCTCCACCACCACATGCTGCGGCGAACGCCGCGATCAGCGTCAGGATCCCACGGCTGGCGCGCACGTCCGCATCATCTCAGTACCAGGAGCGGATGCCCAGCAGATACCGGAGCGCCCCGACCGGCTCCGTCTCCAGCCCGAGCGTCGCCGACCACAGCTCGGGGTTGTCGACGGCGCGCGTCCACGATCCAACCATCCGCACGCCGATCATGTACTTCGTCGTCCCACGCCACGGCCCCCGTAGCTTCCATGGCGCGCGGTACCCATAGGACACCGCCGCCGTGATGATCTCCCGGTTCCCACCGAACCGACCCATGACGACGCCCTCGCCCCGGTACCAGAACATGTCGAGCTCGCGCGGCGCGCCGGCGATCACGATCTCGCCCCCGACGACCGCGTCGCTGCTCGTCCGCACCTCCGCCCAGGGTCCGACGCGCACGCGCCCGCCATCCGCGATCCCGACCGTCGCCTCGATCCCGCCCGCCGTCTCCCAACCCTGATCCCGCGCATCCGGCGGATCGACCGGGCTCGTCACTCGCGGCCGCGCCTCGACCGCCGCCGGCGCCGCCCCGTACGCGACTCGCACCCAGGTCGACCACTCGATCGCCGGCTTCTTCGGCTCTTCCTCCGGGTATTCATCCGGCGGCGGCGGCCGTCCCCACGCCTCCCCGGCGACGGCCAGGACCCCAGCCAGGACGATTCCTTGGATTCGCATCCCTCCTCCAACGCACGACTCCATCGCCCGGCTTGACAGCCCCGAACCCTGCTGGTACCTAACTGCGCCTGCGTCGGGTCCCCCGACGCACTGAAAACTCGGGGCTGTAGCTCAGCTGGGAGAGCGCTAGAATCGCACTCTAGAGGTCTGGGGTTCGATCCCCCACAGCTCCACGGATGCCACGCGTACACGCGCGTGGCTTCTCGCTTTTCGGAGCCGCGACGCCAGCGAGCCCTGCCCACGGGAGCGCGCCGACGTTTCCGCGGAAACTCTGAACATGGCGCTCCGATACGGGCGGCCATGAAGACATCTCCGCGCCTTCTCGGATTCCTGGCGGCCTGCCTCATGGCCGCTGCCTGCACCTGGGTTGACGACCATCCCATGGGAGGCGACGCGCCGGCTCCGCTCGTCTTGACCGGCGTCTACACCTGCTCGATCGAAACGATATCGATGCCACCGGCATCGGCGGCCCTCGCCAGATCTCGAACATCGATATCCGCATGTACCAGAGCAGCCTCGACGAGTGCGAGAAGACCTATCGCGGCACGTGCGCCACGAATTCGGAGCTGAGGTAGCGTCGATGGCCACGCGAGAGGCTCGGCCGTCGCGAGGGAGGACGGCGTCGCGTCGATTCTGTCCACATCGCGGTCAGAATCGAGGATTCTGTCAGCGGCTCTGTCAGAATCTACGCCGAGATGGTGGTCGGGTACGTGGCTACTCGCACGTCTGCCGGCACTGCTTCTCGCGAGACTCGCAGCCATACGCGCACGCCTTGTAGCCGATGCTGTTGCAGTTCGCGTAGCAGCGACTGGCCGTCTCGGCGCACTCCTCGCGGCACATCTTGTTGACCATCATCTGGTCTCGTCGAGCGCTGAGATCCTCCTGCTGCTTCTCCCGCGCCGCTTGAGCCTCCACCTCGGCGCGCTGGCGCCGTCGCTCTCGCTCGGCGCGGTACCACTCGAGATCGGCGGCGCTCGCCCATGGCAGGCCAGCTTCCTCGGTCAGCGCGTTCGACGCATGCTGGCAGGCCACCATGAGGTCGTAGCGGTCGCTGTCCGAGAGCGCTGGCGCCGTGGTGCTGCACACCGCATGTAGTGACTCGAGGTCGCCCGTCTGGGCGTGGTAGGAGGCGAGCCCCGCCGCGGCGAGGTATGTCGGGCCGATCGACAGCGAGCGCTTGAACTCCTGCAGCGCCTCGGCGGGCTGAGCGTTGTCGCCCAGCAGCACCGCACGCCATGCGACGAGCTGCGCTGCGTCGCCGCCCGCTGTGACCGTCGCGAGATCGAGCGCCTTGATGGAGTCGGGCAGGTCTGTCTCCCATCGCCGCGGGGCGACCCGGTACGCACCCGATTGGAGCGCGTCGTGAACGGCGCGGGCGTATTCGACCGCCTGACGCGGGCCGCGACTGGTGTGCCACGCCGAGCGGGACTGGTCGATCTGCGCCAGCTTCGCGGTCGCGGCGGTGTCCTGCCGCTGGGTGGAGTGAAGGCACGAGGTTGCGAGCATCGAGACGACGACGAACACGAACAATGGACGAGTCATGACGGTCTCCATCTCAGAGGAAGCGGTAGCCGACGCCGACGTTGATCGCCGTGACCTGGGTCGTGTCGAATCGAGCGGTCGTGACCGTGCCGAGGAGGTCGACCGCGTGCTGCCGTCGTTGCGTCACGAGGTACCCGAACCGCCCCTGCACTCCGAGTCCGGACGCGTCGGTGTGCGTGTCCAGTAAGGTCTCGGCCTGCCCGACGCCGGCGCCGACCATGATCTGATCGGTGAGAAACCAGTCCGCCGCGAGACCCGCTAGCTGGAGGTCCGATGCGTTGCCGACCTCGTACCGGTCGGTGTTCGTGTAATCGATCTGCACGAGCACCGCGAGTCGTTGTGTTGGGAACCCACCGATGGCGACGGTGGTGTTGGTGCCCGAGCCCTGATCGGTGGTGGACTCGGAGGCGATGAACGAGCCGACACCAAGGCCAGCTCGCAGCGTCAAGCCGCTGCGCCAGTAGGCTGCCGGCTTCGGCGCTTCCTGGGCCGAACGAAGAGCAGCAAGTTGCTCCATCCCCGGCGGCGCGCTGCGCACGATCGGCGCGGGTGGTTCTTGCGCGGCGGAGGACGACGCCTCTGGAGCGCTCTCGGTGGACTGCGCCGTGGCCGTTCTCGCGCCCATCATCACGAGCGGCGTCACCCCAAGCATGATCACGATCGACTTCATGGTCTTCCTCCGGTGCTCAGCAGACAGATCCGTTGGTTGGTAGGACGCGGCTGTTGTCGTCGTTGAGTTCGCGCGGTTGCGTGCGGTGCATACATTCGTCGTAAGTGCGGGTAGCCGTTGCGTTCGTGGGCCGACGCCACGTCGTTGGAGAGCAGCGCGGCCAGGACGGCGGCGCGTAGCAGGGCGATCTCCTCCACTCGGCCAGGTCGTGCTCGTCGATGGACTCACGAGCAGGCGGTCCGAGGGGGCCACGACCGCCGGCTCCTCGGACTTGCGGCAGGTGTCGCACCCACGGCTCACGACGGTAGGGAAGCGTCTCGTCACGGACCGAGATCCGCTGAGCACGCCGGCTCAGGTCGTTCCCCTGGCCTCGGGCCGCGTTCTCTTCGTGGGACGGTGAGCGATCGTGAAAAGTCTAGCGAATCCAAGTCGCTGCGGGAATCGGGGCCGGGTACGCAACCTCGCTTCGGTGGGCTCGATAGGGCTCGTCAGACAGCAGGCGAGATCTCATGAACCTCGATGACTTCGATCCGTTCGCACGCTGGCGAGAGCCGACTCCGAACGATCGGGCGACGGGCGACCCGCCGATGGGTGAGCTCATCGATGCGACCGCACTGTTCCGGAGATCCGGAATGCCGCGCACGAACGGAGCTCGCTGACATGGAGCATCTCGAACCGGCGACGTCGTCCGATGACGCGCTCGCACGATACGCGCGGCTGGTGAAGGCGCGCATCGTCTTCTGCGCGGTCCTTTGCGCCGTCGCCGCGAGCCTGGCCGCCTGCTCGCTGCTCGCTCCCTGGCACGCCACGTCTGACCGGAACGCCCTCGACGCTCTGGGCTGCATCGGCCTTCACGGCGGCTGTCCCTTCTCCGACTCGTCATCGACGTACACCATCCATAGCGGCATCCACGATGTGGGCATCTGGCCCGCGGTCCTTCTCCTTTCGCTTGCCGGGTGCGCCACGTTCGCCGCGCTCACAGGGTCACGCGCGTTGCAGGTGGTCACTGGCGTGAGCGCGATCGTTGTTCCCTTGCTCGTCGGGCCCTTTGTGGTCTTTGCGACCGGCATGGCGCACTTGCTCGTGGCGGCGGAGCCGCGAGGCGGCGCCGTGGCGTTCTACATGATGCTGGTCCTGACGTTCGTGACGGGTATCGTCAACCTCGTCGACCCTCGGTTCCGAGCTACGTCTCGGAAAGTCGAGCTGCCGCGCGCACGAGCACGCGTCCACGTGTCGGGGATGAAGCTCGCACCGCCCGCCGATCCCGAATCACAAGCAGGCGCATCACTGAGGCAGGGGGAGCCATGACGCAGAAGCGCGCGAACGCACCGCAGGAACCGACGGTCAAGTGCATCGAGTGCTATCGCGTCCTCCCTCTCTCGCAGGCGACGTCGTCGCGATGGGGTACGTGTGCAGCGTCTGCTCTCGGCTCGCGCAGCCACGCATGACGATCGGCGGGCGCCCACTTCTACGGGCACAGCCGCGGATGGTCCTCGAGTGTCCGCGGACCTGGGGCTCGCTCGCGCAGACCACGGACCCAGACGTGCGCCACTGCGGATCGTGCGGTCATCTGGTCCGCCGTGCGGAGAGCGACGCGGACCTCCGCGAGCTCGCTCGTCGTGGGCACTGCGTGACCGGGCAGCTTCCGAATCCCACCCCGTACGGGATCCAGGCCAACAAGACCGGGATGGTCACGTTCACCACGCCCCCGCTGGGCGCCGACACCGCCTGGCTGGTCGTCCTGAACGGCCCGCTCCAGAACGCGGTCATCGTCCTCGGCGGCGAGAGTGTCACGACGATGTCGTCGCTCTCGGCGACGACCGCGCCGTGTTCAAGACCGTAGGGGCCCTCGATCTTCGCCGTCAGCGCGGCATCGGGGCGTGACCGTCTGGCGCACGTTCAGCGTGAAGAAGTCGCAGAAGCCCTCGATGAGCGTGTTGTAGCGGGTCCCGTCGCCGGCGTTCTTGAAGCTCTGTGCCCACGCCTGGTAGTCCTTGTGCGCGAGCGTGTGCAGGTACTCGTGCAGGAGGAAGCCGAGATCGACGAGTGCTTGCTGGAGCTTGGTCGCCCTTGTCGGTGCGCCCGCCGGCGTACTCCTTGCCCTCTGGCTCGGCGTCGGCAACCGAATCGCCTAGCAGGTGAACGCCGAACGGATCTTCGTGCGCGAGCTGCGGGCTCGGTAGCGGAAGTGCGCCGGGGGCCGACTCTGCGCGCATCTGCACGACACCAGACGCAGGCAACGCGGCCGTACGCGTGCGTTTCCCCGGCGCGACCGCCGCACCAGCGGCCGACTCCGTACGCTCGCCCTGACCACCACGCCATTCGCGTCCGTTGCTCATGCGCCGTCCGCGGAGATCGTGCCGATGACCATGCGACCCGCGCCCGTTACGCTGGCTCGATCACCTCGACGTCGACGAGGCACGGCAGCAGCGGCGTCGCCGCGCCCGGTGACTCCTCGGGTACGGTCGCGAGCAGCGTCCCCACCGCGCGGACGGGCCGACCGGCGTGCGTGGCACGCTCGGCGTCGGAGCGGTGGGCCGACGGCAGGTAGGGCGGCTCGAGCAGGACGCGCGTGCCGTCGACGAGCTCGACGGCGGCGTGGATCGCGGGCCCGGTCGGATGCGGACGTGCGGTGACGTGGCACGGCGCGTAGGTGCCGCGCACCTCGACGCGGCCGCCCGCCGCGGCCGCGATGTCCGATTCCCGGACGATGCGGAGGAGCGTCACTTGGGGCGCACCGTCATCGTGGTGGGCGCCTCGCCGTGCGCACCCACGACGTCGCGGTTCTGCTCGTGGAAGGTCTGCCCGCGCTTGTCCTGCTCGTCGGACGGCGCGCCGTACAGCTGGAAGATCCAGTTCTTGTTGCGCGGCACCACCTTGTGCTCCGCCGAGTTCTCCATGGTGACGGTGTCGCCGCCGCTCTTCATCACCACGCCGGCCCAGTGCACGTTGTACGTGGTCTGGATCTCGCCGCTCGGCTTCTGCACGTTGCGCTTCCTGCCTCCGGTCGAGATCGCGAAGGCCTGTCCGATCTCCGGCATCGCGTAGCGGTTGATGCGCGTCCGCCGCTCGAACGTGTCCCGCTCCTCGGGGCTGAGCTTCTGATACGCCGCGACGACGAGGTCGTCGATGGCCTGCAGGTTCGTGAGGTAGTGCGGCCTGGCTTCCTCGAGGGCCTGCCGGTTCTCCTCCACCCGGCGTGCGAGATCCTTCGACGACCGCTTGAAGGCGTCGTGGCGCAAGGCGTAGCCGTCCGACGATTCGTCGAGCTCGTCGAGCGCCTGTTGCTCCGCGAGCAACAGGGGCAGCTCGTCGCGCATGATCCGGTCGTTCTCGCTGACCGCCCTCCGGAACTTCTGGAGCGGCTGGTCGAGTGCGCGGACGCGCTCGAGGTCGAGGAGATTGCGCTTGCTGGTGCCGACGAAGAACGACAGGAATCCCTCGACATCCTCGTCGTTCTTGGCGCGCAGGAACGGCTCCAGGATGGCGCGCTTCATCCTCATCGGCACGTCCTCGCAGTTCGCGGTCATCCTCCCGGCGAGGTCGGTGAAGCGACGGAACACCGCGACGGTCTCGGTCTTCTTGCCGTCGTCGCCGACGGCGCCCATGAGCTCGTGCGCGCCGACGCCGCAGTCGTCCGGCATCGTCATGTCTTCGCCGAACGCGCCGGTCGGTCCATGCCACGGCGCGACCTTGGTGAGCACGCGGGGCTGGTCGGTCGTCGGCGACAGGCCGAACAGCGTCTCCGTGGTCGCGGCGAGGCGGTACTGCGATCCCTTGGTCTGCAGGAGGTGGTTGGCCTCGTGGATCATGGGCTCGAGCGCCCACAGATCGTGCGAGCCGTAGCCGCCGTTCTGTGCGACCGCGAGGTTGCCGTCGTCGGAAACGCGCACCGGGCGACCGACGGGCCAGCGCAGGTCGTCCTGATGGCGCACCGGGTACTCGCGATAGAACTGGAGCGCGGTCGCACCCGTGCCACCGGCCGGGCCGAGGAGGTCGGCGGCCGACTGGCCCGCGACGACACGGTCGGCGACCGCATCGGCGTGGCGCTCGTAGGCGTCGCCATCGGCGCCAACCCCACCGGACAGCTGGACGCCGCCCCGCTGCTGCACGACGTGAGCGGCCTCGTGGGCGGCGAGCCGGAGATCGGGTGCTGTGCGGAACGCGACGTGGCTGCCGGTGGCGAAGCCCTGGGCCCCCATGGCTTCGCTGGCTTCCGCCGCGGCGCCGCCGACGTGCGCGGTGACGCCGGCCAGATCGTGCGCCGGTCCGAACGACCGCTGGATCGAATCGATATGCGGTAGTGGCTCGCCGCCCGACGCCACGCCGCGCTGCGCGGTCAGGTGGAGCGCGAACGGATCGTCGGCGACGACGGGCGCCGGCGTTTCGATCGGCGCGGCGCTGGTGGCGACCTGGCGCTGCACGGCGGGCAGCCCCATCGTCCGCGTCCGCTTGCCGGGCGCCGGCCCCGATGGTCCCTCCGCATCTCCGTCGCTCCCCGATCGAGTGCCCCGGAGCCTCATCGCCCCTGCACGTGGCGGACGTTGCTAGCCATCCTCGGAGCGTAGCGATTCGCGCCGTCGGGGTCTTCCTCCCGCGCGGGTGAGGGCCCTCGCCACGCGAGGCACGCGCGGAGATTAGAAGCGCACCGGGAGCGCGAGCGCGATCGCGTTGGTCTGCTTCGTGATGCGCATCGGCCCGTGGAGCGTGAGCCCGTCGAAGCCGCGGGTGTAGGAGAGGCCGGGGTGGAGGGAGGCGTTGCCGATGCGGAGGTGCAGGCGTGCGCCGATCGATGCGGTGAGCGTCGACAGCGCGTCGTGGGAGAGCGCCACGCGGGCGCCCGACATCGCGTCGAGGGTGGTCGGGTGGGAGAGCCAGCGCCGGTACTCGAGGTCGGCGCCGAGCGAGACGCGGCGGCCGAGGAACATACCGAGGTGGGCGCCCATCGTGGCGCGGGTCCGGAACGCGTCGGTGCCGTCGGCGGTCTCGGCGCCGCGGGCACGGACGCTCTGCAGCAGGGTCGCCTCGGCTTGCGCCGTGGAGCCGTGCTTCACGTAGGCGAGGTCGGCGCCGAGGATCGCCGTCGCGTAGTTGACCGCGAAGCTGGGCTCGTCGGCGGGTCGCGCGGTGATCGAGGCGGCGTTCGTGCGCGCGGCGCGCGGGTCGGGGGCGTCGCCACCACCGGTGCCGACCGGGAGCGCGGCGGCTGCGAACAGCGCGAGTCGACGGCGGTCCATCGTGCGCGTGTACGTCGCGCCGACGATCGGGTTGCCGAACGACATGCCGTCGAGCGCCGCGCCCGGGGCGTCGTTGCCGGTGAAGGCCAGCCGGATCGTCGGAGCCCAGCGCTCGGTGAGCTGGTAGCGCGCGGACAGCGCCGTGAGCTCGGCGAGGTCGATGTTGCCCTGGGGATCGCGAAAGACGGCGACGGCGCTCTCCGCCGAGATCATGTTGCCGGTGGTCACGGCGCGGAGCTGCCACGGTAGTGACGCCGGGGCCTCGCGCGGCTCGGGCTCGGCCGAGGCGACACGTGCGACGAGCAAGACGGCGACGACGACGAGAGACTTGATGGACATGGTGGGCTCCTTCACTCGCTGGGCAGCACGTCGAGGATCGACGCGACGACGACGTCGGGACGGTCGAGCTGGATGTAGTGGTCGGCGCCGGCGACGATGAGCTGCACGCCGTCGCTCGCCTCGGCGGCGAGGTCGCCGAGCATCGACCTCCACAGCAGCTCGCGCGCCGGTGAGACCGGGTGGACGGTCGCGGTCAGCACGCGCACGGGGTAGGCGCCAAACGCTCCGGCCGCGCGGATCTCGTCGGCGCCCTGGGGAAACGCCCGGTACTCGGCGATCGTGCTCGTGGCCTGCGTCGCCAGCTGCGCCTCGGTGAGGCCGCAGCTGTCGAGCGAGGCCGCTTCGCACGCCGCGAGGAAGTCGCGGTGGCGCGGATCGACGAGCACGGCGCCGACCACCTCGTCGGGATGCGCCTTCGCGAACAGCTCCATGTACGTCCCGCCGAACGAATGGCCGACGAGCACGTACGGCGGCGCGTAGCCCTTGTATGCGAGGAGCGCCCGCAGCTCCTCGACGATCTGGCGTGGGTTCCGCGAGGTCGTCGCCGGGCCGCTCGCGCCGTAGCCGGGCCGCGAGTACGCGAAGACGCGCGTGTGCTCCGCGACCTGGCTGGCGACGTCGTCCCAGCTCGTCCAGTCGTCGCCGAGGCCGGCCTCGAACACCACGGTCGCAGCGCCGCCGCTGCCCGCGGTCGCGATCTCGAGCGCTCGCCCGTTCACGGTCTCCACGGTCGCGGGGACGGTGCTGCCGCACGCGGCGACGAGCGTGGCGGCAGCGGCGGCGAGGAACGGCGCGTGCTTCTGATGCGGTGAGGTCATGCCCCAACCAATAGGGCGTTCCGCGACCTCCGACTTGAACGAAAGGGCTACGAGACGCGCAGCGAGTCCGCGGCCACGCCGAACATGCGGCGGAACGTGCGGCTGAGGTGAGACGAATCGGAGAAGCCCGCGCCGTGCGCCGCGTCGGTCAGCGACGAGCCGGCCGAGAACAGCTCGACGGCGCGCATCAAGCGGAGCCAGAGGAGGTACGTGCGAAACGGGAGGCCGGTCTGTTCGACGAAGAGATGCCGCGCGCGCCCCGTCGAGAGCCCGACGTGTGCGGCCGCATCGGCGAGGCTCACCGGCGCGTCGAGTCGCGCGGCGGCCCACGCCGACATCCTGCGGACGCGGACCTCGGGACGCTCGTCGCGTTCGCTGCCCGGCGCGAGCTGGCCGAGGAGCGCGCGGCCGAGCTCGATGAAGGACTCGTCGGTCCGGCGCCGACCCTGGAGGCCCGCGTGGAGCTGCGCGCGCAGCGCCCCGAGGCGCTCGCTCGCGAGGGGGACGACGTCCGCCGACGAGAACAGCGTGCGGCGCAGCTCGCGACCGGCGTGGCCGTCCGGGTCCACGAACAGGTGCGCGACCGCGGCGCCGTGCGCCTCGAACGCGTGCTCGACGTCGGGCGCGACCGCCGCGGCGACGGCGCCCGCCGCGTGGTGCTCGCGCCCCTCGAGCGTGAACGTGCCGTCGAGCGCGAGCGTCACCTGGACGGCGTGGTGCGCGTGGAACGCCGTCTTCGGATACGGCGCGTCGCCGGGGCGGATCCCGAGCACCCACAGGCCGGCCCCCTCCCAGAACACCATGCGCCCGAATGCCTTGGTCGCCATCTGATCGGTTCGCCAGCGTACCAGAGGGCGCTGGCGGCAGATGTTCCGCGCCTCGATAGCCCATTCGTTCAAGCCCGCTCGAGATCGCGTGGGTAGGTTGAACCCATCATGACGCACGTCACCACCGACCCCGCCACTCACGTCAGTTCCTCCATCCACGACGCGCCCATGCGCGCCGTGCTGCAGTCCGGTTACGGGACCACCGACGTGTTCCGGATCGGCACCACCGCGCGCCCGGCGCCCGGGCCCGGGGAGGTGCTCGTCCGCGTCGCCGCCGCGGGGCTCGATCGCGGCACGTGGCACCTGATGACCGGGCGTACCTACCTCATGCGGATCATGGGCTTCGGGTTCCGCGCGCCCAAGGAGCCCGTCCCCGGTCTCGATCTCGCCGGCACCGTGGTCGAGATCGGCGCCGGCGTCACGCGGTTCCGGGTCGGCGACGAGGTCTTCGGCATCGGTCGCGGCACGTTCGCGGAGCTGGCGCGCGCCCGCGAGGACAAGCTCGTGAAGAAGCCGGCGTCCTTGACGTTCGACGAGGCCGCCGTCCTCGCCATCTCCGGCGGCACGGCGCTGCAGGCGCTCGAGGCCGTCGCCCCGACGCGCGGCGAGCGCGTGCTGGTCATCGGCGCCTCCGGCGGTGTGGGCACGTACGCCGTGCAGCTCGCGAAGGCGCTCGGCGCCAGCGTCACCGGCGTGGCGAGCACCGCCAAGCTCGAGACCGTCCTCGCGGCCGGCGCGGACCGCGTGATCGACTACACGGCCGAAGACTTCGCGGACGGTGCCACGACGTACGAGGTGATCGTCGACATCGGGGGTGGCGCCTCGCTACGCCGCCTCCGGCGCGCGTTGACGCCCACGGGGCGGCTCGTGTTCGTCGGCAACGAGCACGGCGGTGACTGGTCCGCGGGGTTCGGGCGTCCGCTCCTGGCGCTCGCGCTCTCGCCGTTCGTGCGCCAGCGCTTCGTGATCCTCACGGCGAAGGAGCACCACACCCACCTCGAGAAGCTCGCCGCCTTCGTCGAGCGCGGCGAGGTCACGCCGATCATCGACCGCCGGGTCTCCCTCGCCGGCGTCGTGCCGGCCCTCCAGGACATGGAGGCAGGGCGGATTCGCGGCAAGGTCGTGATCTCACCCGGTCAAGAGCTCGCGTCGGCGGCCGGCGCCGGGATCCGTCGCTCGAACCAGAACGTGCCGAAGGGCAGGAGCGAGGCGATGACGCCGAGGATCAGGTAGCGGCGCGGCCAGGCGTGGGCCGCGGCCGCGCGCCAGAGCGCGGCCAGGAACAGGAGGAAGAGGACGCCGTGCGCCATGCCGACGACGCGCACCGCGAGCGGCTGCCCGGCGAGGTACTTGAGCGGCATCGCGACGCCGAGGAGGAGCAGGAACGACGCGCCTTCGAGGCGACCGATCCAGACGAGCTGACGCAGGACGGCGGACACGGGACGAGGATGCCCCGGAACCGCCGGTCCACGCGACCGGGGCGTCACGCGTTCGCCAGCGTCACGCTGCCGCGGCCACGCGCTCGACCTGGTCGCTGCTCGATGGGCCGCGGACGGCGATCGCCGAGAGCACGGCAGCGCCGACCGCGATGAGGCCTGCGCCGAGGAAGGCCGCCTCGTAGCCGCCCGACGACGCGACGGCGACCATCGCCGCGAGGCCGATCGCCGAGCCGACCTGGTAGGTCGTGTTGACGAGGCCGGACGCGATGCCTGCGTCCTCGGGGCGCGCGCCGGCCGTGGCCGTGATCATCGCCGGGATGTACGCGAGCGACATGCCGACCGCGCCGAGCAGCGACGGCAAGAGGACGTGGGCGGCGAACGAGCCGGAGGCCGGCATGCGCGCGAAGAGCACGAGCGCGAGGCCGAGGAAGCCGAGGCCGATGACGAGCGCGGACCTGGGACCGATGCGTCCGACGATCCGCTCGGTCGCCAGCATCATGAGCAGCATGATCGCCAGCGTCATCGGCAGGAGAGCGAGGCCGCTCTCGAACGCGCCGTAGCCGAGGACTTCCTGCAGGTACATGTTGAGGAAGAACCACGTCGGGATCCACGCCGCGCCGAGGAGCGCCATGACGATGTTGCCGATGGTGAGGTTGGGCGCGCGGAAGATCGCCCCGGGCAGGAGCGGCGCCTTGCCCACGCGCTGGATCACGGCGAACGCGGCGAACAGCACCGCGCTGACGCCGAGCTGGAGCGCGGTCGTCGCCGAGGACGCGACGTTGGCCGTCACGATCGCGTAGACCGCGAGCGCGAGCCCGCCGGTGATGGCGAGGGCGCCGGCCACGTCGACACGGCCGGGCTGCCGCGCGCCTCGCGGGAGCCACGCGGTCGTCGCGAGGAGCACCAGCACGCCGACCGGCACGTTGACGAGGAACGTCCAGCGCCAGCTCAGCCACTCGGTGATGACGCCGCCGAGGAAGACGCCGGCGGTGCCGCCGGCCGCGGCCGACGCACCCCAGAAGCCGAGCGCGCGACGCAGCTCGGCGGGGCGCGCGGCGAAGAGCGCCATCACCATCGAGAGCGCGGCGGGTGCGATGAGCGCGGCGCCGGCGCCTTGCAGCGCGCGGCCGGCGAGGAGCACGGGACCGGTGGTGGCGAGGCCGGCCACGAGCGACGACGCGGTCAGGACGCCGAAGCCGATCGCGAAGAGGCGGCGCGGTCCGTAGAGGTCGGCGAGGCGTCCGCCGAGCAGGAGCAGCCCGCCGAAGGCGACCACGTAGGCGTTGAAGATCCACTGCAGGCCCGCGGCGTCGAAGCCGAGGGCGCGTTGCAGCGCGGGCAGCGCGATCCCGACGATCGAGGTGTCGAGGATCACGAGGAACTGAGCGGTGCAGAGCAGGAACAGGGCCCACCACCGCCTGGGGTCGGGCGTCGTCGCGTTCGCAGCCATGTGCGTATCTCCGGTTGAAGGGTCTACGCGCAGGACGCGAACGGGCGGGTGGGATTACACCTCGTGAGCGGAGCCGCAGCCGTGCGGCTTGCTCGCATCGCAGTGGCAGTCGAAGCAACCGTGGTCGGCGCACGTGCCGCACGAGCGGGCGACCTGCTTGCGCAGCGCCTCGCGGGCCCGGAAGATGCGGACGCCCGCGTTGCTGCTGGTGATGCCGGCCTCCGTCGCGTAGTCCTTGACGGAGACGCCGTCGATCTCGATCCGCCTGAGCGCGGTGGCGTACTCGGGCTTGAGGGTGGCGGCGAGCTCGCCGACGCACTTGCAGACGACCCGGCGCAGCTCCGCGTCCTCACCGCTCGCCGGTTCTTGCTCGGCGGCGTACGCATCGAGGCGGCGCGCCGCAGAGGCGCCTCGCCGCTGGTGGTCGATGATCGCGTTGCGCAGCACGCGATAGAACCAGCCGATCGCGGTGTCGCGCACGGTGTCGAGCTTGTCGATGCTGCGCACGAAGGCGTCCTGCAGGATCTCCTCGGCCTGGGCGCGGTCGCCCACGCGGCGCTGCACGAACGCGAGGAACTCGCGGTGGTTCGCGACCAGGGTGGCCACGACGTCCGGCGAGGGCGGTGGCTCCGGGGCGCTGGCCTCGTCGGTCGGATCGACGTGCTCGTCCATGGTCAGGTCATTCTACGCGCGTTCGAACTTCCGCAGCGCGATCGAGTTGAGGAGCACGGACACCGACGACAGGGCCATCGCGGCGCTCGCGATGATCGGGGAGAGCAGCCAGCCCGTGAACGGGTAGAAAAGGCCGGCGGCGATCGGGATGCCGATGACGTTGTAGATGAACGCCCAGAACAGGTTCTGGCGGATCGTGCGCAGCGTGGCGCGGGCGAGGCGGATCGCCCGCGGCAGCGAGCCGATGCTCCCGCGCAGGAGCGCGATGTCCGCGGTCGCGATCGCGACGTCGGTGCCGGTCCCGATCGCCACGCCCACGTCGGCGGCGGCGAGCGCCGGCGCGTCGNNGCCGTCGCCGACCATGGCGACGCGGCGGCCGCGGGTGCGCTCGTCGGCGACGAGCTGCGCCTTCCCCTCGGGACGCACCTCGGCGAACACGCGACCGATGCCGAGCTCGGCGGCGACCGCAAGGGCGGTGCCGCGACGATCGCCCGAGACCATGGCGACCTCGATGCCCAGCGCCTCTAGCTCCTCGATGGCGCGGCGGGCCTCGGCCGTCGGCCGGTCGGCGACCGCGATGACGCCGCCGAGCGCGCCTTCGATCGCGACGAAGGACGGGGTCCGCCCCTTGCCCGCGAGCGCTTCGGCGACGTCCTCCAGGGATGTGGTGTCCACGCCGGCGCTCGCCAGCCAGGCGGCCGTCCCGATCCGCACGGTCACGCCGTGCACCACGGCCTCGACGCCCGCGCCTGCCTCGGCGTGGAAGTCGGTCACGGTGTCGGGCACGGTGACGCCGCGCTCGTTCGCGCCGGCGACGATCGCGGCGGCGACCGGGTGCTCGCTCTGGCGCTCGACGGCGGCGACCAGCTCGAGGATCTCACCCTCGGCGAACGGGGCCACGGCGACGACGTCGGTGAGCGACGGCTTGCCCTCGGTGACGGTGCCGGTCTTGTCGAGGAGGACGGTGTCGATGCGGCTCGCAGCTTCGAGCACGGCGCCGCCCTTGATCAGGATGCCGAGCTCGGCGCCGCGCCCCGTGCCTACGGCGACGGCGGCGGGCGTCGCCAGGCCGAGCGCACATGGACACGCGATGACGAGGACGGCGACGAAGCGCTCGACGGCGACGGCCAGGCCGCCGGTGCTCGGATCGATCGCGTACCAGACGCCGAGGGCGACGAGCGCGAGGCCGATCACGATCGGCACGAAGTAGGCGCTCACCACGTCGGCCAGGCGCGCGATGGGCGCGCGCGACCCCTGGGCCTGCTCGACCGCCTCGACGATGCGCGCCAGCGCGGTGTCGGCGCCGGTCCGCGTCACGCGAAGCGTGAGCGCGCCGCTCTGGTTCTGCGTCCCACCGAACACCGCGGCGCCCGGACGCTTGTCGACCGGGAGGCTCTCGCCGGTCAGCATGGATTCGTCGACCGCCGAGACGCCTCGGGTGATCTCGCCGTCGGCCGGGATGCGCTCGCCCGGGCGCACCCGCACGAGGTCGCCGGGGACGAGGGCCTCGATCGCGACGTCCACCTCGCCCACGTCGAGCACCACGCGCGCCGTCTTCGGCGTCAGCGCGACGAGGCCGCGGACCGCGTCGGACAGGCGCTTGCGCGCGCGCGTCTCCAGCAGCTTGCCGAGCAGCACGAACACGATGATCGCGGCGGCGGCCTCGAAGTAGAGGTGGGGCAGGCCGCCATGGGCCGCGTGCGGGAACACCTGCGGCGCGAACAGCGCGACCGTCGAGTAGCCCCACGCCGCGAGCACGCCCATCGAGACGAGCGTGTTCATGTCCGCGGTGCGGTGGCGCAGGGCCTTCCACGCGAGGCGCAGGAAGCGGGCGCCGGGGCCGAAGACGATCGGTGTCACGAGGAGGAACTGGAGGAGGCGCCCGAGACCGCCGTCGAGCCCCGGGATCGTCCCGTGGCTCATCGCGATGAAGATCGGCGGCAGGCCGAGCAGCAGGGCGAGGAGGAAGTCGCGACGGATCGACGTCTGCTCGCGCGCCTCGGCGTCGGCCAGCGCGTCGGCGCGCGCGGACGCGGCGTCCCGTTTCGGCCGCGGCGATTCGTAGCCCGCGGCGACGATCGCGTCGGTGAGCTGATCGGGGGTGGCGCCGCTCGGATCGTAGATGACGCGCGCCTGGTGGGTCGCGAGGTTCACGACGGCGTCCTGCACCCCGGGGACGGCGCGCAGGGCGCGCTCGACGCGACGGACGCAGCTCGCGCACGTCATGCCTTGCACGATCAGATCGGTGGACAGGGTCGGGCGCGTGAGCGCGGTCGCGGTGTTCATGGCGTTGGGTCCTGGCTGCTCGACGACCCGATCGGGCAGGCATTACAGCGGCACGGACGCTCGCGCTGGTCTCGGCGCTCGCGGCGCTTGCGGCGCTCGGCGAGCAGCTCGTCGAGAGCGCGGATCGCCGCGGTCGCGATCGCCTGGATCAAGGACGCCTTTGCGTTGCACGGGCTCATGCCCCCGTACGACGCAGCGCGCGTGGGGCCATTACACCCGTTCACCCTGAGCGAGCGAAGCGAGTCGAAGGGCGCTCGCTGTAATGGTGGCGCCGGACCCACGTCGTGGCTCTCGAAAGGACACCCACCATGAGCATCCCGAAAGCCACGACACTCACGGTCCAGGGCATGACCTGCGGCTCCTGCGTTCGCAACGTCACCATGGCGCTCGAGGACCTCGAGGGCGTCGACAGGATCGACGTCCGGTTCCGCGAGGGCCTCGTCGTCGTGCAGCACGACGACGGCTCGGCTCCCGTCGAGCGCCTGATCGACGTGCTCCGCGAGGCCGGCTACGAGTCGCAGAGGAAGCCGTGACCCGGACGTTCACGGCAGCCGCGGGCCTGGTGTTGGCGCTCGTGGCGACCGCGTGCGCGAGGAACGAGGGCCACGGGAAACACGCGGACCACGCGGACCACGAGCCGGCCAGGACGGCCGAGCCTGCGGCGCCCGCCGCGCCCGCGCCCACCATCGTCGAGACTCCGGAACCGGCGGTGATCGCCCCGAGCGAGCCGAGGAATCCGCCCGCCGAGCAGGTGAAGGTGAAGTCGAAGCCCCGGCCGGCGAAGCGCGCGGCGTCGGCGCAACCGCCCGCGCCGCCGGCGCCGGCGCCGCCGCCGCCGCCTGCGGACGAGCACGCCGGCCACGACGGACACCACCACCACCATCACTGAGGAGCTGAGCGGGGTTGGCGCGATCCGCGCGGACCGTAATGGACCGCGTGGGGCTGCGTCTCCCGATCACCACCCCGGAGGATCCATGCGTCTCTCGACCATCGTCTCGTCCCTCGCGTTCACGTTGCTCGCCGCCTGCGGCGGCCCAGGCGGCACCACGAACACCATCACCACACCTATCACCAGCGGCTCCGCATCCTCCGCGTCGGCCGCGGACGACGACCCGTCGTGCCCGGTCACCGTCGCCGGCACGTCGGTGAGCGTCGAGGACACCGACACGGGCGCCGCGCTCGTGTTCGTGACCACCGGCGACGACGACGAGCTCCGCAAGCGCGTCGCCGCGCTCGCGGCCACCCACAACGAGCAGCACGGCGCGATGGGGCCGCTGCCGACCGGCGACGAGGCCGTCGGCGGCCACGCCCATCACGCGCATCATGGCCACCACGACCCTCACGGCCACCACGGCGGCGGCGGGATGATCGGCGTGCACTCGGCCGCGAGCGTGGAGGAGATCCTCGACGGTGCCCGCCTGGTGTTCGTCGTGGCACCCGGCGATGTCGGCGCGATCCAGACCGAGCTGCGCGCGCACGCGCGGCACCTGTCCGGCGGCACCTGCGAGATGGCGCGCTGATGCGCGCCGCGGCGTTCATCGTCCTCGGGCTCGCGGCCTGCTCGCCCTCGCGCGCGTCGGTGTGGAACCCGACCGACGCCGAGATCCAGCGCCGGGTGGGCGTCGACGCCGACTGGGGCCGCTCGTCGAGTGACCCGCGCGTGCCGGCGGCGGTCGCGAACCTGCTGAAGGCGAGGATCGATCGCGACGCCGCGGTCCGCATCGCCGTCGCCAACAACCGCCGGCTCCAGGCGCGCTATGACGAGCTCGGCGTCGCCGCGTCGGCGATCGCCCGCGCGACGGTGCTGCCGCCGACCGAGGTCGACCTCGGCTACAAGGCCACCCTCGACGGCGACGGCGGCGAGCTCGAGCTCGAGGTCGTGCAGGATCTCCTCGATCTCCTGGAGCTGCCGCGACGTCGAGGCATCGCGCGGGCGGAGCTCGCGGCCGCCCGCGCGCGCGCGGTCTCCGCCACCGTCGAGCTGGTGGTCCGCGTCGAGGTGGCCTTCCACGATCTGGTCGCGGCGCAGATGGCGCTCGAGCTGCGCCAGACCTCGTTCGACGCGGCCAGCGCCGCCGCCAACCTCGTCGAGCGGATGCACGCGGCCGGCAACACGACCGACCTGGCGCTGGCACGTGAACGCGATCAACGCGAGCAGGCCCGGATCGAGCTCGCCCGCGCCCGGCTCGACGTCGAGGAGGCGCGCGAGGTCATGAACGAGCTGCTCGGCCTCTCGGGTGACGACACCCGCTGGGCCGCCGTCGAGCGCCTGCCCGAGCTGCCCGACCGCCCGCCCTCACTCGACGAGCTCGAGCGCACCGCGATCGGCGAGAGCCTCGCGCTCGCGGCGCTGACCGCGGACGCGGAGTCCGCCGCGGGGCGTCTCGGCCAGGCGCGGCTCCGCGCGTTCCTGCCCGAGCTCGGCGTCGGTGTCGCCGCGTCGCGCGGCCACGGCGGTAACTGGGAGGTCGGTCCGGCGCTGCGGTTCGGCCTGCCGATCTTCGATCGACAGCTAGGACCTCGCGCCGCGGCGATCGCGCAGCTCCATCGCGCCCGCAACGAGGCCATGGCCACCGCGGTCGAGATCCGCGCCCGGGCGCGCGCTGCGCGGAAGCGCGTGCTCGAGACCCACGCCGAGGCGCGCCACCTGCGCGAGGTCGTCCTGCCGCTCCGGCAAGCGATCGTCGACGAGACGCTCATGCAGTACAACGCGATGAACGCGAGCACCCTCGAGCTCCTCGTCGCGCGGCGCGCGCTGGTCGACGCCGGGCGTCAGTACGTCGACGCGCTTCGTCGCTACTGGAACGCCTCCGCTGAGGTCTCTGCGCTCACCCGCGGCGCATCCATCACGTCCTCCCCCACGCAACCGATCGAGGCGAGCACCGCCGGCGCCGCCGGCGCCGCCGCGCACTAGGAGCCCACCATGTCGATCTCTCGCCGCACGTTGTTCCGTTCCACCGTCGCGGCGGGCGCCGCGGCGCTCGTCACCAGCAAGGTCGCCCTCGCCCAGCGTGTCGGGCCACCGCCACCGCTGGCTGCCCCTCCGCTCCCGCCAACGGCGTACACGCCGGTCGTCATGCCCAACGGCTCGACGCTCCCGTTCGAGCTGAAGGCCGGTGTGAAGGTCTTCCATCTCGTCGCCGAGCCGGTCACCCACGAGATCGCGCCCGGCCTCGAGATCGAGGCGTGGGGCTACAACGGCGCCACCCCCGGGCCGCTGATCGAGTGCGTGGAAGGCGACCGCGTCCGGTTCTACGTCACCAACAAGCTGCCCGAGCCGACCACGGTGCACTGGCACGGACTCTTCCTGCCCGCCGGCATGGACGGCGTCGCCGGGCTCACCCAGGCGCCCATCCCCGTCGGGAAGACCTTCACGTACGAATTCACGATGACCAGAGCGGGCACGTTCATGTACCACCCGCACTTCGACGAGATGACCCAGATCGCGCTCGGTATGGTCGGGATGATCGTCGTGCACCCGCGCAAGCCGCCGCGCGGATCACGTCGCGTTCGCGACTACGCGCTCATGGCGCACGAGTGGAAGATCCCGATCGGTCAGCGCCGCCCCGACCCGATGGCGATGAACGACTTCAACGTGCTGACCTTCAACAGCAAAGCGTTTCCGGCGACCGCGCCGCTCGTCGCCGAGGTCGGCGATCTGGTCCGCATCCGCCTCGGCAACCTCGGCCCGATGGATCACCACCCCATCCACCTCCATGGCTTCGCCTTCGAGGTCACCTGGACCGACGGTGGCCCGGTCCCGAAGAGCGCGCGCTGGCCGGAGACCACGGTGCTCGTCCCCGTCGGCACGACGCGGGTGATCGAGCTCGTCGCCGACGCGCCGGGCGACTGGGCGATGCACTGCCACATGACCCATCACGTGATGAACCAGATGGGTCACGACGCGCTCAACCTCCTCGGCGCCAACGTGAAGGGCCTCGACGGTCGCGTCGGCCGGCTCGTGCCCGGCTACATGACCATGGGCGCCAGCGGCATGGGAGACATGCACGCGATGGCGCTGCCGAAGAACAGCATCTCGATGCTCGGCGGCAAGGGGCCGTTCGGCGTCATCGACATGGGCGGCATGTTCACGAACCTGAAGGTGCGCGAGAAGCTGAACGGCACCGGCGATCCCGGATGGTACGAGCACCCCGCCGGCACCGTCGCCAGCGAGGCGTCGACGGCCGACCTCCTGCGCGACGGCATCCGGCCCTGAGGCTGCGTCGCGCGGAGAAGAGTGGCAGGCGGCGGCAAGCGCGCGCCGCGGCAACACCTGGCGACGGCTGCGACGTTGACGGGGCCCATGCGATCCACGCTCCGTCTGTTCGCCGCCACGCTCCTCCTCCTCGGCACCGCGTGCGGCGCCAGGTCGACGACCTCCTCTCTCGAACGCGTCGAGCTCGGCATGTCCGAAGAGGACGTGCGCCGCCTCGCCGGCGCGCCGCGCCACGAGGTACGGGCCACCTGCTACCCCGACACGCCGGCGTACCTCGTCTACGAGGGCGACGAGACGCAGATGCGTTCGTACGTGCTCTTCCTTCGCGGCGAGGTCGCCCAGGTCGTGCGCGACCAGCGGCCGCTGGTGTCGAGGCCGTCGAACGAGCTCACCGCCGTCTGTGAGGTGCCGCCGATCCCCGCGAGCTGAGACGTGCCGTAGACTGGGTCGACGTCCGCCGTGACCTCGACCCCGTATCGTCCCAGGCTGCGCGCGCACTGGCGCGTCGACGAAGAGCGCCTCGTCGATGGGCTGCTCGAGCGGAGCTATCCACTCGAGGCGGTGGCGAGATCGCTCGTGCCGCTGCTCGACGGTGCCAGCGAGTGGCCGGTGCTCCGCGAGCGTCTGATCGCGGACGGTCACGTCGCCGAGGACGTGGACGCGGCGCTGCGGCGCTTGCTCCTGCTCCACGCGGTCGAGGGCGCGGGCGACGAGCTGGTCGCGAAGCTCGAGCGTGTGCTGCGGCGCGAGGAGGCGGTGCCGACCTCGGTCCTCGAGGGCGCGCGCTTCGGCTGTCAGGGCTCCGGCGGTTGCTGTCAGGGGTACCGGTTCGGTCCGCTCACCGACGCGGACGCCGCGAAGCTCGACTCGCTCGATCTGGCGGCGGCGTTCCCGCACCTCGCGCCGCCGTACCTGGAGACCAGCGAGGCCGGGCGGTACCTGCGCCGCGTGGGCGATCGCTGCGTCTTTCTCACCGACGAGCAGCGCTGCGGGTTGCACGCGGCGTTCGGCGCCGACGCCAAGCCGGGCTTCTGTCGGCTCTTCCCGCTCGACTCGTTCGGGACGATCGAGGGCATCCGCATCGTCGATCGCGGGACGTGTGCGACGTTCGCGGTCAGCGCGCGCGCCGGGTTGCCGCTGGTCGACGATCTCGACCGCGTGCGCCCGCTGCTCCGGCCGCCGGTCCTGCACCATCCGGTGGTGGTCGTCGACGGGTGGGCGTGGGACTACGCGATCTTCCTGCGCTTCACCACGACGGCGACGACGATGGTGCGCCGCAAGCGCGGGACCGCGAGCGAGACGTTGCGCGCGATCGGGCGCTTGCTCGACGCGCTGTCGGTGGCGACGGCGCGGTGTCCGCTCGGCAGCGGGCAGCCCGAGGCCGTCATGACCGCGGTGCTCGCGATCGCCGACGACGCATGGTACCGGCCGCCGCGTGGCGAGGCCGCCGAGGCCGGCGCCGATGCGCTCGGCGAGCTGCTGCGGGCGGCGAGCGCGCACCTGACCACGGCGATCGCCCGCGGGCAGGCGGGGACGTCGCCGGCGCGGCTGGCGGAGCTCGCCGACCTGCTGGCGCACGCCGCGGGCGAGCTCGCGGTCGG
>DDTA01000296.1 GCA_002344285.1 Myxococcales bacterium UBA2376 | reverse complement strand
GCAGGTCGGCGACGAGCTGCGCGACGTCGCGGCTGGACCGGTGGCGCTGACGCCGCTCGGCGGCGGCCGGGACGGGGTCCGCCTGTCGGTGCGCGCGCGCAACCTCGACGGCTGCGCCGTCGGGCTGGTGACGCGCGTGGACGGCGTTCGCGCCGGGACGCTGGTCGAGCTGCGCGAGGACGGCGAGGGCGGCTGGGGACGTCCGGCGATCGACGACGCGTTCGGCTTCGTCGAGGTCCCGCTGGCGCCGGGGAGCGAGCACGTCGTGCGGGTCCTGATCGAGGACCGCGAGGGGCGCCGCCATGCCCGCACCGCGCAGGTGCGAACGGAGTGACGACGATGAGCAGCGCTTGTTCGACCCGACGTGACCGGTGGCTCGTGTTCCTCGTGATGCTCGTGATGCTCGCGCTGGTCGCGTGTCTCGCGCCGCCCGAGGCGGAGGAGGACGCCGGGACCGCTGCCGTCGCCTTCGCCGGCTCCGGCTCGGGATCCGGGTCGACCGACCCTCTTCCCGAGCCGATCGTCGACGCCGGCGTGGACGACGCCCGCATGGACGACGCATCACTGTCACCGGATGCCGGCTGCGTCGCGCAGCCCGAGCCGACGTGCGCGGCGGCGCCGCCCGGCGCGAGCCCGCGCGACCCCGGCATCCCCGGGGGAGGGCAATGTCGCGGCGCGTGCGGCGCGGCCTGTCCCGCGACCTGTCGAACCCTGCCGGCGGTGACGATCTGTCACGAGTGGCAGACCGCCGACTGTCGCTGGCACGCCAAGGTCTGCACCTACGACGTGATCGAGTGCGGTAGTCACGCGGGCTGCCGGACCCACGACGCCTGTTACGACGCGTGCGTCGGCTCGTTCTTTCCGGCCGGGTGCCGCCGTCGCTGCGATCTCGACTGCGTGGTCCTCCACGGCGCCGATCGCTGCGCGGCGTGGATGAACGGCGATCCGCCGTACGACTCGTGGTTGCCGTACGCGAGCGCGCCTGCCGTCTCGAGCTACGACTCGACCTGCTACTGATCGGCCGGCTCGCTGCCTCAGCGGAGGATCTTCGCCGGTCCTCCGGCCGCATCGAGGAGCGCGTCGGCGGTCGCGACCACGCCGGGGTGATCCGCGGCCACCGGCCAGGTCGAGAGATCGGCCAGCGCGCCGCCCTCGACGCGATCCCCGACGAGCTCGAGCGGCGCTCGATGGATGACGATCGCGAGCTCGACGCCGGGCAGCCGGTGGGTTCGCGGCAGGAGCGTGTCGTAGGTCCCCACCGCGATCGCGCAGGCGTCCTGGCCGGTCGCGTCGCTGTTCGTCGGCACGAACAGCGCGGCGTCGCCCAGGTCCAGCGCCAGGCGGAAGCCGTGCCCCGCCAGATGGCGCCCGGCGCTGGGCAGCAGCTCCTCGAGCTCCTCCAGCAGCAGCTCGTCCATGAGCTCGGCGGGCGCCCGGTACGCCACCAGGATGCCGGTGGTCGTCGCCGCGGTCACCGCGGGTTCGTGCTCGTCGACGATCGCGGCGCGCAGCGCAGCGAGGTACGCGAGCGGTCCGGGGAATCGCGCCGCCGGATCGATCGCCATGGCGCGGGCCACCGCCGCGTCGATGCCGCCGTGGACCGGCGCGGCGGCCGAGACAGCGGGACGGCGCGCGTGCAGATGCAGGTACTCGGCCATCGTCATCGACGACTCGTCGAACGGCATGCGGCCGACCAGGAGGTGGTAGGTGAGCACGCCCAGCCCGTACACGTCGCAGCGAGCGTCGACGACGCCACCGCGGATCTGTTCGGGAGCCATCGAGGCGGGGGTGCCGAGCACCTGCCTCGACATGGTCAGATCGGTGGCGCCCGCGACCCGCGCGATGCCGAAGTCGAGCAGCACCACGCGGCGTCGCGCGCCGTGGCACAGGAAGACGTTCGACGCCTTGACGTCGCGGTGGATCACCCCGTGCTCGTGGGCGAGCGCGAGCGCGGCGCACACGGGCTCGATCAGCGTCAGCGCATCGGCCGGCGCCAGGCGGCCGCGGATCGCGATCTCCTGACCCAGGTCACAGCCCTCGAGCCGCTCCATCACCAGGTAGGGTCGTCCCTGGTGAACGCCGGCGTCGAGCAGCTCGACGATGTTGGGGTGGCGCAGCTGCGCGAGCACCTCGGCCTCGCGCAGGAGCCGCGCGACCGTCGCCTCCGAGTCCATCAGGTGGGCGTGCAAGAGCTTGAGCGCGCCCGGCGCGCCGCTGCCCGCGTGGGTCACCGCGTAGACGGTGCCGAAGCCACCGTCGGCGATGCGCTCGTGGAGTCGCCACGCGCCGATCAGATCTCCGATCCCGATCTCGTTCGTGGAGGTGCCTCCTGCGCCGGGCGCGCGCAACGGCGTCGTCGGGTGCTCGCCCTTGCTCATGCGCCGCCGTCGTCTCCCACGGCGACGCCATGCCGTCGCAGCAGCTCGCGCAGGTGGTTGCGGTCCATGCGCACGGCGCGCGCGGCGCGCGAGAGGTTGTTGCCGTGGCGCTCGACCAGGGCCCGGACGTAGGCCCGCTCCCACTCGGCGACGGCGCGCTCCTTCGCGGCACGGAACGAGAGCCCGTCGACGAGCGCGGCGGCGGCTGGAGACGGCGCGGCGTCGCGTGAGCCGGCGATGTCGTTCCAGACCTCGGGGTCGTCGAGCAGGACGGCGCGCTCGACGGCGCTGCGCAGCTCGCGGACGTTGCCCGGCCAGTCCTCGCGGACCAGGCGCGCGATGAGCTCTGCCGGTGGCTCGCTGCCGGGGGCGTACTGAGCGTAGAAGTGAGAGGTGAGCAGCGGGATGTCGTCTCGCCGCTCGCGCAGCGGCGGGATCCGCAACCGCATCGTGGCGAGGCGGTAGAACAGATCCGATCGAAACCGTCCGCGATTGACCTCCTCGCGCAGCTCGCGGTTGGTCGCGGCGATGAGCCGCAGGTCGAGCCGGATCGACTCGTTGCCGCCCACGCGCTTGACCACGCGCTCCTCGAGCGCGCGCAGGAGCTTGGGCTGCATCTCGATCGGGAGCTCGCCGATCTCGTCGAGGAACAACGTCCCGCCGCGCGCCGATTCGAACGCGCCGATCCGCGTCGTCGCCGCCCCGGTGAACGCGCCCTTCTCGTGCCCGAACAGCTCGCTCTCGATGAGGGTCGGCGGGATCGCGCCGCAGTCGACCACGACGTAGGGGCCGCTCGCGCGGGGGCTGGCCTCGTGGATGGCCTCGGCGAGGAGGCTCTTGCCGGTGCCGGTCTCGCCCTCCAGCAGGATCGTCGCGTCGGCGGCGGCCAGACGAGGCAAGAGCGCGAAGATCCGCCGCATCGCGGGACAGGTTCCCAGGGCCCGGCCGTAGCGGTCCTCGGCGGAGAGGGCCTCGTGGGTCTCGCCGGCCGGCTCCACGCGGAGCTCCGAGTGTCCGAGCGAGATCGTCGCGCCAGGCAAGAGGTACGCCCGTTCGACCGGCACCCCGTTGACCTTGGTCCCGTTGGTGCTCCCGAGGTCGCGGACCAGGGCGCCCCGCGGGGTGCTGGTGATGGTCACGTGGTGGCGGGAGACGGCGTGATCCTCAAGCACCAGATCGTTGCCGGGCGCCGTTCCGATCGTGATCTCGTCGGCTCCCACCTCGACGGATCGACCGCGCTCCGGACCAGCGACAACGGTCAACCGGAAGCGTTGCAGGCGCAGCTCGGCCCGCGCGCGCGCGAGCGCACGGGTCGAGCCAGTCCCCTCGGGCTCGTGCATCTCTCGGTGTCTAGCACGAGACGGCAGGGGATGCGGGCGCAACCAAAGCTCGCCGCGTGGGGCTCCGGGGACAGGTGCGGGCTCGAGGCCGCACCTGCAGGCTCGAGCCCGCAGCGAGACTCCCGGGCCGCGTCCGTTCGATCGAGGGGTTGTGAGGAGCGGGCGTGTGCTAGCTTCGCGAGACGGGGGGCCGCTCGACGGCACGCGTTCTGCTCATGAGGTCGCGTATGCAAAGCTGCGCTACGAATCTGGCCGTGCTCACGTGCCTGGGGCTCTCCAGCGCGCTGGCCGGATGCTACGAGGAGCCACCCGACGAGACGACCGCCATCGCGCGCGGCGGCTGGGACGGCAATCGTGGCGGCTGGGACGGCAACCGTGGCGGCTGGGACGGAAATCGCGGCGGCTGGGATGGGAATCGCGGCGGCTGGGACGGCAACGCCGGCGTGTGGGGCAACGGCGCCGGTGACTGGGCTCCCGACGGGACCGGCCCCGGGACGCTCAGCAACCTGACCGTGCTCGGCTTCGAGCTTCGCGACAACAACGTCGCGGCGACGCCGTGCGCGGCGCTGTCGACGATCCGACGCGCGGACGTGCGCAGCTCGCGCGTGAGCCTGGGCAACCTCATCGGCCCGGACGTCGAGGTCACGACGTCGACGGGGGTCCGCCGCTGGCTGAACTCGAACGAGACCATCACCGTTCGCGCCCGCGCCTACAACGGCTACCTGCACTGGCTCGATGTCACGCTCCGCCTCACACGGATCACCACCTTTGTTCATCAGAACCATCCCGATCGCCCCTGGCCCGCGTTCCTGGTCGAGGCCTGCAAGGACACGCACCCCGAGGGAGGGTTCCGCTCGCTGGGCGTCGTGTCGTTCGTCCGGTTCTTCTCGCTACCCGAGCGCGCCGGCGAGGCGATGATGTACCCGGCGGGCATCGTCCAGCTGGTGAGCGTCCCCTACGGCACGCAGCCCGCGGCCCTGCCGTTCAAGTTCGCCGCCGGCGCGGGGCTGCCGGTCGCGCTCGCCGACGAGAGCGCCCTCGACATCGTCGGCTGCTCGACCGGCCGGGCGGCCAAGAACCGCGAGGTGATCGTCGCCGGCGCCCTCGCGCTGGGGAACGCGACGTGGGTGCACTTTCCCGCCGATCCGGCGCATCGCTTCCTCGCGTTCCTGACGCGCGACGGGAACCCGGTCGCGATGTTCTCGCAGATCGCCCCGCCGGGCGGGTTCGGGCTCTCGGAGCAGCCCTGCCTCAAGTCGGCGCTGGGGATCCCACGTCAGCTCACGGCGCTGCAGATCACCAGCGCGGAGCTCGACGCGCGGAACGCCGAGACGCTCGACGCCGTTCACACCGGGACCACGGTCGCCCTGCTGTCTCCGAATCGCCCGGTGGCGGACGCGACGCACCTGAGCAGCGGTCCGAGCGCCGTGCGCCGTGAGTCGTACCTCGACGCGTCCGCGCATCCCGATCGGTACGAGTTCGTCGATCAGTTCCTCGACAACCTCGCCCTGTCGCGGCTGGGCTCCGCCATCGGCGCCGTCTCCTCCCAGCAGGATCTGATCACGCGGTTCGGATCCCTCTCGCCGTTCATCGTGGCGGCCCAGTCTCCGGTGCCCGAGGAGTTCTCGATCGACCCGCCGATCACACCTGCATGCGGCAACGGGTACTGCGATCCGAGCGAGACGTGCACCGGCTGTCCGTCCGATTGCCAGGTCTGCGATTACCCGCCGCCGTGGGAGCAGCCCCCACCGATCGAGACGCCGGTGCACGAGGACGCGGGCGTGCCGCTGGATTCCGGGTCCGGCGCCGACGCGGGCTCCGGCGCCGACGCGGGCTCGGGCTCGGGCTCGGGCTCCGGGCCAGGCTCGGGGTCGGGCTCCGGTATCTAGAGGCTCCCATTGGCGCGGTGTCCTCGCTGCCACCGGCGCCTCGTCGACGAGAGCATCTGCGCCGAGCATGGCTGGAGGGCGCCGCGGTCGGCGGAGCTGTCGGAGACTCCTCCGGTACCGCTCGACGGCTGGCAGGTGATTCGTCCGGTCGCGCGTGGTGGGTCCTCGGTCGTCTACGAGCTGTCGCGATCCGGCGCGCGCGCGGTCGCGAAGGTCGCCCGGTGGCGCGACGCCGACCTGATCGTCCGGTTCGCGGACGAGGCCCACCGCCTGCGGCTGGCCGGACCCGAGCTGGTCCCCCACCTGATCGAGCATCGCAGCGTCGACGGCTGGCCGTACCTGGTGCTCGAGCACCTGGGCGAGGCGTCGCTCGCCGGGCGCATCGAGGGCCACGGCGATGGCGTCGGGCTCGACGAGGCGATCGCGATCATCGCCGGGCTGGCCCGCACGGTCGACGCGCTCCACCGCCGGGGGCTCGTCCACTGCGATCTCAAGCCGGAGAACGTGTTCGAGGTCGAGGGCGGCGTACGCCTGATCGATCTGGGCATGGCCCGCACACCTGGCGCGGGCCTGGGCGACACCAGCGCGGGCGTCGGTGGGACCGCCCATTACCAGGCGCCGGAGCAACTCGCCGGCCAGGCGGTCGAGCGCGCCGCCGACGTGTACGCGATCGGCGTGATCGGCTTCGAGCTCCTCACCGGCCGACCGCCGTTCGGGGGGGAGCGTCCCACGATCGAGTACGGGCACCTCGTCTGCCGACCTCCCCGCGTCAGCTCGCTGCGAGCCGTGCCGCGCGAGATCGACGAGCTGATCGACGCCTGCCTGAGCAAGGATCCCCAGCGTCGGCCGACGCCGTCCGAGATCGTGACCCGGGCGCGCAGCGATGGTGCGCTGATCGAGACCCGGAGGAGCTCGGCGGGGGCGAGCCCGATCCTCGTCGCGCTCAGCTGGTTCGGCAACCTCGGGGCCGTCGACGTGACCCGTGCCATCGAGCGAACGCGGGGGACGATCCTCGGACGACGCGGCGGCGGATTGCTCGCGGCGCACATCTCGCTCGATCACGAGCACCCCCTGGGGGCCGCGATCGAGGCCGCCGCGCTGGTGGCGCCGGGCGGCGCGCAGGTGATCCATGTCGACCGCGCCGTCGTGCGGCGCGGGCGCAACGACAAGGTCTCCGTCTACGGTGACGTGGTGAACGAGGTCGAGCGCTGGCTGCCGGATCGTCCGTGGACCGGCCTGGTGCTGACCGACGCGGCGGCGCGCGAGCACGAGGGGCCGCTGGAGCCATTCCCCGAGAGCGCGGGCTTCCATCGCCTGGTCGACCGAGACCGCACCGGGACCGAGGCGACCGAGCCTCCCCTCTTCGGCCGCAGCGGGTTGCTCGCCGACCTGACCGCGACGGCGACCGAGGCGGTCCGGGACGGCAAGACCGCGCTGATCACGTTGCTCGGTGAGTCCGGGATGGGACGCTCGCGGATGCTCCGAGAGCTGCGGGGACGTCTCGACGGTCAGGGCCCCGTCATCGCCGTGGCAGCGCGACGAAGCTTCGGCGGCGATCGGCTCGCGGTCGATCTCGCCGGCGCGCTCGGGGGTGACGCCGTCGCCGAAGCGCTCACCGCCCACCTCGTGCACGGGCTGGTCGTGCTGGTCGATGACGCGCAGTGGGCGGACGACGCCACGCTCGACGCGCTGGAGATCGCGTGTGGGCGCGCCGGCGCACGACTCGCCGTGATCGTCGCGGCCACCGAGCTCCTCGTTCGTGGGAGGCCGGCGTGGGGCGATCGCGCAGCGCACCACGTGCTCGTCCGCCTGCCGCGGCTCGCTGCCCAGGATGCCGAGCGCCTGGTGCGCCACCTCATCCAGCCGGTCCGGCGGATCCCTCAGGTGCTGGTCGCGCGCATCATCGATCAGGCGAGCGGCAATCCGGGGCTCCTCGTCGACCTGCTGACCGAGCTCAAGCGCCGGGGCGTGATCCGCCGTCACCCGGCCAGCGACGAATGGTACGTCGCTGCCGACGAGCTGACCGACGTTCCGTCGAAGGCGGGCTCGCGCTGGCTCGCGGCTCAGCGACTCGCGTCGCTCCCGCCGGGGTTGCGGGGGCTGGCGGAGGCATGCGCCGTCGCCGGGCCCGGCGCGGATCTCGCGGAGATCGACGTCCTCGCGTCGTCACATCCATCGGAGGGGCCGGCGGTCGATCCGGCGGCCGGTGTCGAGGCGCTGGCACGCGCCGGCATCCTCCGCTGGAGCGATGGTCGCATCGAGCTCGCCTCGGCGTCGCTGCAGGACGCGGTGGAGGGGCTGATCGAGCCGGCCCGCCGCCGTGCGCTCCACGCCGCCGCGTTCCGGCTCTGGCAGGATCGCATCGACGGCGAGCCCGCGGCGCGGCTCCGCCGGCTGGCGCATCACGGTTCGTGCTGCGGTGAGGCACGGGTGGCGGCCGCGGCGTGGATCGCGCTCGCGCAGGCGGCGCGCCGGCGGCACGCCCACGTCGAGGCCGAGCAGCTCCTGAGCGCGGCAGTGGAGGCGGCGGGTGACGAGGCACCGAGGCTGCGCGCGACCGCGCTGGCCGAGCGTGGCCGCGCGCGACGCATGTTGACCCACTACGAGGCGGCGCGCGCCGACTTCGGCGCCGCCCGGACCCTGGCCGAGCGCCTCGACGATCGCACGCTGCGCGTCGATCTGCTGGTGGCCGAGGCCGCGGTCTGCGACTTCATGGAGAACCTCACCGAGTCCGCGACGCTGGTCGCGGCGGCGCGAGCGCTCGCGGGCGACGATCTGCCGCCGGCGAGCCGCGCCCGGTTGCTCAACTGGAGCGGGGTCGTCCACGCGCGCAAGGAGCGGCTGGAAGACGCCACCCGCGAGCTCGGCGAGGCGATCGCCCTGGCCGACAGCCTCGACGACCACGAGACGGCGATCGGTTCGATGTTGATGCTGGGGGGCGTGCTGCGTCGCCGCGCGCGCGTGGCCGACGGGCTGCGCGTGCTCGACGACGTCATCGCGCGATGCGAGCGGAGCCGCGACGACTTCCACCTCACGGTGGGGCTGTTCAACCGCATCAACACCTGGCGCCGACTCGGCGAGCCGCGAAGGGCGGAGGAGGACTGCCAGCGCGCCATCGAGGTCGCCGAGCGCGCCGGGCTCGGTCAGCTCGAGGTCTGGGGCTGGCACAACTTGTCCGAGCTCCGCTGGTGCACCGGCGACGTCACGGGTGCGCTCGCCGCGGCCACGCAGTCACGGGAGCTCGGCCGGCGCCGGTTTCGCGAGCGGCCACCGCTGGTCGGCTCGGTGCAGGTCGCGTTCCTGTGCGCGGGCACGGGTGACATGGCGCTGGCCCGCGCCGCGCTCGACGAGGTCGTCGACGAAGACGTCCGGTCGAACCCCAGCCTGTCGCTCCTGGTCGATGCGGTCCAGGCTTCGATCGAGGGTGCACCTCCCAGGATCTGGGGCGAGCTCCTCGCCCGTGCATCGCGGACCGGCGCGGAGGAGGATGCGCTCTCGGTGCTCTGGCTGCGCGCCGCGCACGAGGCGCGCACCGGGCACGCCGACGAAGCGGCCGCGACGGCCGAGCTCGGGCGTGACGAGCTCACGCGCCGGCACCTGCCGGTGCCGGGACCGTTCGTGATCCTGTCGTGACGCGTCGCACCGAGCGTGGATGAGCGTGCGCGACGCGCAAATCTCGCGCCAGACTGCCTCGGCGAAACGCTTGCCGGGGAAGGACGCCTCACGCTAGCTTCGAGCACAGGAGATCTCGCGAGTCTGTGACGTGGGCAACCGTTACGCGCGCTCTGCTCGAACGCACGGCGTCGAGCTCGGGCGAGGAGTTCTATCGTTCGCTGGCCCGCGCGGTCGCCGAAGCCCTGGCGTGCAAGTTCGGCTTCGTGGGCGTGCAGACCGGGAGCGGCGAGCGGATCCGGATCCGCGCGGGGTGGTCCGACGGCAGTCATCTTCCGCCGTTCGAGTACGAACTGGACGGCACGCCATGCGCAGAGGTCGTCGAGCGCGGCGCGTGCCACATCCCAAGGGACGTGGCCAGGCTGTTCCCGCGCGACAAGATGCTCGCGGAGATGGGGATCGAGAGTTACACCGGGTTCCGGGTCACCAAGCGGGGTGGCGGGGTGACCGGGCTCATCATCGGGCTGCACGACGCGCCGACGTCCCCGCTCGGCGAGGAGCACAGCTCGGCGCTCGAGCTCTTCGCGCAGCGCGTGGCGGTCGAGCTCGAGCGCGAGACGATCGAGCAAGCGTTGCGCGAGAGCGAGGCTCGCTACCGGGAGATCGTGACGACGTGCGCGGAGGGCGTGTGGACGATCGACATGCAAGGTCGCACCACCTTCGTCAACCCGCAGCTCGCCGAGATGCTCGGGTACGCGCCGGCCGAGATGATCGGGCGCTCGTTCTTCGACTTCATGGACGCCGAGGGCCGGCGCTCGGCGGAGGTGAACCTCGAGCGACGCAAGCGCGGCATCCGCGAGTCCCACGAGTTCCGGCTGAAGCGGCGCGACGGAACCGATCTATGGACGATCATGGCGACCAATCCGCTCCGCGACGCTCACGGGGAGATCGTCGGAGCGCTCGCGATGGTGTCGGACGTGACCCAGCGAAGGGGCCTCGAGGCGCGCATCCAGCAGGCGCAGAAGCTCGAGAGCGTCGGCCTCCTCGCCGGCGGGATCGCGCATGACTTCAACAACCTCCTCGTCGGGATCCTCGGCAACGCGGATCTCGCGCTCAGCGATCTGCCCGAGGACTCCTGGGCCCGCGCGTCGATCCAGGACGTGCGCGACGCGGCGTGGCAGCTCGCCGATCTCACGAAGCAGCTCCTCGCGTACTCGGGCAGAGGACGCTTCGTCGTGGAGCCGCTCGACCTGAACCGGCTCGTCAGCGAGACCACGCACCTGATCAACGCGGCGATCTCGAAGAAGGCGACGCTGCGCTACCACTTCGCCCCCGACCTGCCGACGGTCACCGGTGACGCGACGCAGATCCGGCAGATCGTCATCAACCTGATCACGAACGCGAGCGATGCGCTCGAGGGACGAGAGGGACAGATCGTCGTCACCACGGGCCACGTCCGTGCAGACGCCGAGTACCTGCGGTCGATGTACCTCGACGCGTCGATGAACGAAGGCGACTACGCCTTCTTCGAGGTCGCCGATACCGGGTCCGGGATGGACGCGGCGACCATGCAGAAGGTCTTCGATCCGTTCTTCACCACGAAGCTCTCCGGACGCGGTCTGGGGCTCGCCGCGGTGCTCGGGATCCTTCGCGGCCATCACGGCGCGATCAAGATCGACAGCGAGGTCGGCGAGGGCACGACGATCCGGGTCCTGTTGCCGGTGCGGGCCGACGGCACACCGCGGCGCGACGACGTGGCGTCCGCGCCGGCGCCGCAGGTCGCCCGCGGGCTCGTGCTCGTCGCGGACGACGTCGACATCGTTCGTCAGGTCGTGGTGGCGACGCTCGAGGACGCCGGCTACCAGGTGATCGAGGCACGCGATGGCAAGGAGGCGGTGGACCTCGTGGACGCGCACGCCGACGAGCTCGTCGCCGTGCTGCTCGACATGTCGATGCCTCGGCTGAACGGCGCCGAGGTCTTCGCGCACATCCAGCGGGTGAGGCCGACCCTGCCCGTCGTCCTTTCCAGCGGCTACAGCGAGCAGGATACGATGTCGAAGCTCGTCGGCGAGGGGCTCGTCGCCTTCTTGCCCAAGCCCTGGGGGGCGGCGGATCTCGTCGCGGCGATCTCCAAGGCACGCGCGACACGGACCTCCCGCTGAGCCGTCCGAGGTCGCGCCGGGCTACCGCGGATCGGACGGCAAGCGCACCGTGAACGTGGCACCGTTTCCGGGCTCGCTGACGACCTCGAGGGTACCGCCGTGCATCTCCACGATCCGGTTGCTCACGGTCAGGCCGAGTCCGACGCCGTCGTCCTTGGAGGTGACGAACGGCTCGAGGATGCGCGCGATCAGGTCGCCCGGGATCCCTTCGCCGGTGTCCGACACGGCCATGACGACCTGGCCGCTCGCGTCCCGCGCGGCGGTGACGCGGACGGTGCCGCCGGCCGGCGTCGCCTGCAGCGCGTTGACGAGCAGGTTCAGGAGCACCTGCGTGAGCTCGTTCGCGCGACCGTTCACCACGACGGTTGGATCCGCCTCGATCTCGAGGCGGACGCGGTTCATGCGGAACTGCCCACGGACGAGCACGGCGGTCGATTCGACGAGCTCGGCGACCGCGACGCGTCGCTGCGGCGCCTCGTGATCGCGGGCGGCGCCTAGATAGCTCGAGAGGAGCGCGAGACAGCGGATCGACTCCTTCTCGATGAGACGGAAGAGCCTGGCGCTCTCGGGGGAGTCGGGCCGCTCGGCGCCGACCTGCGCGAAGCCGACGATCCCCGTCATGGCGTTCCGGGCCTCGTGGATCACGCCAGCGCCGACGGCGCCGATCGCCGTGAGCCGTTGCAGGTGCAGGAGGCGGCTCACCAGGGCGTCGAGGCGGCCGGCCATGCCGTGCTGCTCGAGCACGTGGATGAGGTCGGAACCGAGGATCGCGTTCGGATCGCTGGGATCGTCGGCGCTCATACGTTCCTCCGACCGCGGCGCGCGGCCGTCGCGTGGTCGACCTGGCACCGCGATCGCGGCGAGCCCGCACCCGAGCGATCCGCCATCGACGTCGATGGTACTCGCCGCGTCCGCTGCACGTCCATCGTCAGAATGGCGCCCCCACACCGACGGTGGTGACGATCCCGCCGAGCGAGCCGTGCACGTCGCCCGTATCGCCGCGTGCGCGCCAGTACTCGACGCCGCCGACCAGCGCGATGCGCCCGCGCGGATACCGGCCCTGGACCGCGGCGATGTAGATCGGCCGCACCAGCGTGCGCGCGCGCCTCCCCGCGCTCGGCGACGTCGTCGCGGCATCGACCACGGCGGCCCCGAAACCGACGCCGGCGAGGAGCTCGGCGGGACCGAGCCGGCGGGCGTAGCTCAGGCGTCCGGCGATCGGCACGGTGGTCACGGAGACGTCGACCTCCTCACCGTCGACCATCGCGCGGAAGCCGGCGCGGTAGGCGCCGACGCCGACCCCGGCGCGCACCCGGTCGACCGCGATGCGGGGCACGGGCACCGCGGCGGAGGCTTCGAGGGTCATCACCGGCGCGGAGACACGTCCCAGGTTGTCGAACCAACCCAGCCGCAGATCGGCACGCCGCGCGGGCCCGAGCGGTTCGAGCTGGATCTCGGTCTGCGCGGTGACGCGGGTCCTCCGGTCGGTCACCACGATCGCGTCGCGTCGAAGCGACCGCGAACGTGGCGCGACGTAGGTCGCCACGAGCGATCCGTCCGCCGCACGTTCGAAGCGACCCAGCGTGCCGGTGGCGTCCGCCGAGAGTCCATCGCTGGAAACCAGGTTGCCGTGTCGGTCCCGGACGCGAGCGATCACGCGCGTCCGCGCGAGCCCGTCGGCGCGCAGCGGACCCCGGGCCTCGACCTCGATCGCATGGACCTCGTCGGGGGCGAGCGTGACCGCGGCGGCCGCCTCGACGCGGCTGTCGCCCGCCACGCCCACGATCGTCGCGCGGGCGGTCTNNCCCGCCGAGCTCCGCCGGCAGCGACCACCGCCCTTGCCAGCGCGTGGGCTCGTGCTCGGGATCCAGCGCCACCCGGCCGAGGTCCGTCGTCGCGAGCACGCGCACCGGCGCCGGGCGGCGCAGCCCCGGGTACTCGACCACGACCCGGAGGACGACGTCGCCGCTTCCCGCCACCACCGAGGTCCGATCGGGTTCGACGTGGATCCCGGTCGGCCGCTCGGGTGGCAGCCGTAACCGGCACGTACTCGCGGTCGCGACCTCGCCGTCGGCCACGGCGGTGACGTCGGCATCGTCGACCGTGGCGCGGGTCGAGTCGACCGGGACCGCGAACCACCCGGGCGAGATCCGTGTCGCGGCGCCGGCGCTCGCGCCCGAGATCGTCACGGCCGGAGGTTCGCTCGCCGGTACACCCGTCGGGCCCACGGCGAGGAGCTCGACCCGGTCCCCGGCGGGGCCGCAGACGCTCAGCACGCGCTGGAACTCCGGGACCGCGAGATCCACCGTCGACTCGCCGCGACGGCCGGCGCGGTCGAGCGCGATGGCCGTCGCGCTCGTGATGCCGGGCGGGACGATGACGGGGACCGCCGCGACGCCCGATCGGTTGGCGGCGACCGGGCCGAACTCGCGTCCCCCCACACGCAAGGTCACCATCGATCCGGCGCGGGTGTCGACCTTGACGGTGGCGTTCCCGGCGAGCGGTACGGCGATCCAGTCGCGCACCCGACCGTCGGCGCCGAGCGCCGCGACGATCGCGACCTGCGGAAAGCGGGTGGCGGGCATGGTCCACCGGGCGTGGAGGCGCCCGTCCCCGGCGGCCACCGGCGCGTCGACGACCCCGGCGGTCGCGACCAGCGTGACCGGCTCTCCCGCCGCGAGGCTGATCACCGCGCTCGCGTCACGGCCAGCGACCAGATCGCGCGGCGCGGCGAGCGCGAGCGGGCCGCTCGACCGAACGTCGTCGGCATCGGCGGGGGAGACCGCGCCGAGCATCAGCCACGCGAGGAGCACGCTCGTCCGGGAGATCACCACGTCACCTCGGCCTTCACCGGCGGGGGGCGCCGGTTCACGGTCCGGCGCAGGACCTTCTGCTCGCTCCGCCCCGACGCGTCCTCGACGAACACCACGATCACGTTGTCGCCCTCGAGCGCTGCCAGCCGCGTGTCGAACGTGCCGTCGGCGTCGGTGGTCATGCGTACGCCGTTGATGCTGACGACGGCGCCGGGCGCGGTCTCGCCGCGCACCACCGTCTCTCGAAGGTCGCCGCCCAGCGGCTTCACCTTCAGGAACAGCGACGCCGGGATCGGCACCGGCACCGACGGCGCCTCGCCCGCGCGCGCGGTGGCCTGCCGGCCGCGCGCGATCGCGACGGTCGCGCCGCTGCTCGTGAGCCGGGCGGTGCCCTTGGTGGTCGCGACGGTCACGTCACCGCTGCCGCTGGCGATCGCGGAGAACTCGCCGTCGTCCGCTTCGACGACCGCCGACCCGCCGCGCGTCTCCAGCCGGATCTTCGAGCTGCCCGCCGGCACCTGCGCGCTGACCCGGCCGCTGCCGAGCATGACGTTCGAGACGCTCTCCGAGACCTCGCGGATCGTGAGCTCCGAGGTCGCGCCGATGGTGACCAGCGTCTCGCCGCCGAGATCGAGCTCGGTGGCCGCGCCCTCGGCGGTGCGGATCTGGTCATTGATGCCGAGCTGGTCGCCGATCTGCAGCGCGACCCAGGCGTCGCCGACCCGCCGCTCGGCGACGCCGGTCACCGATCGGACGGTCGTCCCGGGGGCGATCGGTGCCGCCGCTGCGTCGGCGGCGCTGAGCGGCGCGGTGGCGCGGGCGTCGTCGAGCGGCCTGGGCGACGAGGACCCGCGCCCGCATGCGACGAGCGCGAGCGCCACCGCGGCCGCCGCGAGCGCGCGTCGCGGGTCGTCACGCAAGGTGGGTCTCCCGGGAGGTGCGTGGCAGCGTGACGGTCACGGTGGTTCCCTGCGCGGGTTCGCTGACCACGCGGATGGTGCCACCGTGGGTCGCGATGATGCGCTGTGCGACCGCGAGCCCCAGTCCGTGCGACCTCCAGTCCTGCTTGGTCGTGTAGAAGGGCTCGAAGATCCGGTCGAGGACGTCGGGCGCGATGCCGCAGCCGTGGTCCGCCACCTCGATGACGATCGTCCGCGCCTCGTTGCGCGCGCGGATCGTCAGGGCGCCACCGGCCGGTTCCATCGCGCGGATCCCATTGTCCGCGATCTCGCGGAGCGCCTGCTCGAGCTGCGCGCCGTCACCGTGCACGGACGCCAGCTCCGCGCCGTCCTCGCGCACGAGCGTCACCTTCGCGGCGGCGAGACGCCCGGCGAGTGACGACGCCACGGCCTCGAGCAAGGCCCGCACCGGCACGGTCGCTTGCCGGGGAGCCTCGGCCGCGAGCGCCGACATGCGCTGGACGATGTCGCGGATGCGCTGTGCCTCGCGTTCGATCGAGGTGAGCGCCCGGTGCTCGCGCGAGCCTTCGGGCGCCTTCGCCAGCAGCACCTGCGTCAACCCGAGGACGCCGCTCAGCGGGTTGTTCACCTCGTGGGCGATGCCGGCGCCGAGCGTCGCGAGCCCGGCGAGCTTGCGCGCTTCCCCCAGGGCTTCCTGGGCGGCGACGAGCTCGCGGGTGCGCGCCTCGACGCGTTCCCGGAGCTCCGCGTTCCACGCCCGGATCTCGGCGTCCTGCTTCGCGATCTCGTCACCCATGCGGTTGAACGTCGAGGCGAGCCGCGAGAGCTCGTCGCGGCCGAGGACCGGCACCTTGTGGTCGAACCGACCGGCGGCGAGCGCCTGGGCGCCGATCGTCAGCTGCGCGAGCCGGTGGCGGATGCTCCGGCTCAGCACCAGGCCGGCCCCGAGCGCGGTGGCGAACGCGATCAGCACCCAGACCATCGACTGTCGCCGGATGCGATCGCTCGCCGCGAACGCGGCCGCGCGGCGCGCCTCGGTGACGATGCGGGATCCGAGGGGGCCCTCCGCGGACGCGGAGATCACGGCGGCCCCGGCTGGCGGCCCGGCGCCCGGGCAGAGCGGGCGTCCGTCGCGATCGACGATCGACGTCCACAGGTCCTCACCCCGAGGGGTCGCGATCGATCGACACAAGCCGCGCAGCGAGAGCCCGACCGCGACGGCCCCGTCGCGATCGGGCAGCCGGATGCGGTACGCGAACGTGACCAGCGGCGTCGCACTGTCGGCGAGCCAGAGCGGCCCGGCGATGGCGAAGCCTCCGGCGAGCGCCGAATCGAGCGGGATCGTGCGGCCGAACGTCTCCAGGTCGCGCGTGGTCACCGGCGGGTGCACGCCCGCGTCGCCGAGCTGGTAGGCGGCCGTTCCGACGCCTTCTCCCTCCGCGTCGATCACGCTCACCGCGACGATGTCGTCGAGCTGGCCGTAGAGCAGCCGCTGCGCGCCGGACCGCTCCTCGGGCGAGAGCTCGGTCCACGGGATCGTCTGGGCGAGCGCGCCGAGCTGCGCCCGTGTGGTCTCGATGGTGCTCCGCGCGCGCTGCGCGCCATCCGCGGCGGCCATCCGATGGATCTCGGCGAGCTTGGCGTCGAACGCGCGCTGGTGCATGCGGAGCGCCGTGCTGGTCGCGATCACGAGCGGGAGCAGCGCCGCGAGCAACATCAACCCGAGCAGCTTGCCGCCGACGCTCATCCGGCCCCCGACGCGGCCGGGAGGGAGATCTCGAACGTCGTGCCCTCGTGAGGCGTCGAGCGCACGTCGATTCGGCCCCCGAGCTGATCGACGATGCTCTTGACCGTCGCGAGCCCGAGCCCGGTGCCACGGTCGGCGGGCTTGGTCGTGTAGTACGGTTCGAAGATCTTGCCGAGCAGGTCCGCGGGAATGCCCGCGCCGCTGTCGCTGACCGTGAGCACGACCTCCGGACGATCGTCGGCGCGCGCGACCGTGATCGCGAGGCGACCGCCCTCGGACATCGCGTCGCGGGCGTTGACCACGAGGTTGGTGACGATCTGCTCGAGCTGGCTACGGTCGACGACCACCCAGTGTGGTCCGCCCCGCACCTCGACCGTGCATTCGATGCGCGCGCCGATCGCGCGCCGGAGCATCGAGACCAGCTCCTCCAGCACGTCGCCGACGGCGATCGTCGCGGGCTCCATGGGCTGCCGGCCGCTGAACGCGAGGAGGCGGCGGGTCAGCTCGAGGCCGCTGCGACACGCCTGACCGATGCGCGCGAGATCCTCGCGCAGATCGCCGCCGGTCTCGCCGCGCGTCGAGAGCGCATCGTTCACGAGCTCGGCGGACGTGCCGATCACCTGGAGGAGGTTGGCGAAGTCGTGAGCGACGCCGGACGCGAGGCGGCCGACGGCTTCGAGCTTCTGCGCCTGCCGGAGCTGCGAGACGTCGCGGATCACCTCGACGGTGAGCGGCGAGCTCGACGCCTCGAGGGATGCCGTGCGGACCTCGACGGCGAGCACGGTCCCGTCGCGTCGCCGGTCGACGCGCTCGGGGCCGCGGCACCCCAGGAGCGTCGCGGAGCGGCCGATGAGCTCGCGCCGCGGCCAGCCGTAGACCGTCTCCACGGCGGCGTTGGCGTCGTGGATCGTCTGCGTCGCGTCGTCGAAGACGACGACGGCGTCGGGGATGGCCTCGAAGAGCTCGCGGTATCGCCGCGCGCTCGAGCGCAGGGCTTCGAGGAGCGCGGCGGCCTCGCGGCGCCGCTGCGCCCGGTCGATCGCGTTGCCCACCCGCAGGCGGAGGTCGTTGACGTCACGAAGCGGCTTGGTGAGGTAGTCGAAGGCGCCCAGCCCGATCGCCTCGAGCGCGGAGTCGAACGAGGGGTAGCCCGTGAGCACGAGGACCTCGAGGTCGGGCGCGAGCCGCCTGAGGTCGCGGATGACCTCGATCCCCGAACGATCGGGGAGGTTCTTGTCGATCAGGGCGACGTCGAAGTGCTCGCCGCCGCGGAGGCGCTCGATCGCTTCCTCTCCTCGTACGCACCCGACGACGTCGGCATCGTCGAGCACCGCGACCACGAGCTCGTGGATCACCGGCTCGTCGTCGACCAGGAGGACGCGGCTGGACTTGCTCACGGGGCGCTGACCGGATCGCCTGCGCGGAACATGGTACCGTAGTCCTCGCGTCGGCGATGGTTCCTCCGCTTGGTACTGGCCTGCACGTACTGGTCGTCGAGGACGAGCCGGTCATCGTCGAGTTGCTCGGCGAGGTCCTCGAAGACCTGGGCTTCACCAGCGAGGTCGCCATCGACGTCGCCGCGGCGCGCCTGGCGCTCGCCCACCGTCGCCCCGATCTCGTCCTGCTCGACAAGAACCTGCCGGACGACAGCGGGCTCACGCTCGCGCGCGAGCTGGCGGGTGCGGATCTCGCGATCGTCATCGTGTCCGGCTACGCCAACCTGACCTCGGCCATCGAGGCGATGCAGCTCGGGGTCGCCGACTATGTCGTCAAGCCGTTCCAGGTCCCCGATCTGGTTGGACGTCTGCGTCGCGTGGTCGAGGTGCTCGGGCTGCGTCGCGCCAACACGCGCTTGCTCGCCGAGCTCGCCGACAAGAACCGGACGCTCGAGGGGTTGGTCGTGCGGGACTCGTTGACCGGGCTCTTCAACCACGCGCACTTCCACGATTCGCTCGAGCGAGAGGTCGAGCGGGCGCGTCGCCACGGCCATGTCCTCAGCGTCGCGTTGATCGACATCGACGGGTTCAAGGAGATCAACGATCGCTACGGCCACCAGGTCGGCGATCACGTCCTGCGCGTCGTCGCGCGCGCGCTCCAGGGGGACCACGCGAGCGGCGACTTCCACCCGCGCCGAGGCGACCTGATCGCGCGCTACGGCGGAGACGAGATGGCGGTGATCTTGCCCGACACCGACAAGGCCGGCGCCGCCACGCTCGGCGAGCGGCTGCGCGTCGCGGTCGGACGCGATAGCGGGACGGCGGGCACGCCGCCGGTGAGCTTGTCGATCGGCGTCGCGTCGTGTCCCGTCGATGCCAGCACGCGCGAGGCGCTGATCGCGGCGGCCGACGTGGCCCTCTACGCGGCGAAGCGCGGTGGCCGGAATCGCGTCGTCCCGTACACCGCGCGGATGGTCGCCGCCGGCGGCAGCGAGACCGAGCTCGGCCGCCTGCGCGCGCTCGATCGCACGATCGCCGAGCACGTGTTCCACTTCCTCTACCAGCCGATCGTGGCGGCCGACGGGAGCCTGTTCGCGTACGAGGCGCTGGTCCGCCCCGAGGACCCGATGCTCCCGAACCCGCTCGTGCTCCTCGAGGTCGCGCAGCGCACGGGCAAGCTGGCGTCGCTCGGCCGCGCGATGCGGACGCGCATCGCGGCGGACCTGGCGGAGCTGCCGGCAGGCGCGCTCGCCTTCATCAACGTCCATCCTCAGGAGTTGCTGGTCGACGGCTTCGGCCGGGGCGATGAGGGGCTGGCCCGGTGGTCGGATCGCATCGTCTTCGAGATCACCGAGGCGGCCGCGATCCTCGAGTACGAGCGCGTTCGCGTCATCATGGACGGGCTGCGTGGGCGAGGGTTCCGCTTCGCGCTCGACGATCTGGGCGCGGGGTATGCCGGTCTCAACTCGCTCGCGATGCTGACGCCGGACTTCGTGAAGCTCGACATGGATCTGGTCCGCGACGTCGCCGTCAACCCGCGGACCGAACGGCTCGTCCACCACCTCCTCGAGTTCGCGCGTGGTGAGGGGATGCAGGTCGTCGCGGAGGGCATCGAGCGGGAAGAGGAGCTCGCCGCGGTGCGTGCCCTCGGGGTCCCGTACCTCCAGGGCTACCGGTTCGGCCGTCCGGCTCGCCCCTTCGCGGCGCCGCTTGGCTGAGACGTCGATCACGGCAGCACGTACACCGAGAGCGGGCCGCTGCCGTCGCCGGTCGTGACGTAGACGGCCGAGGCGCCACCGAAGGTGAGCGCGTCGGCGTCGAGGATGCGGGTGTTGGTCGTCGCCCCGAACCCGGCGCCTCCCAGGCCGGGACACATCGTGGGCCCCTGATCGGCGGTGCACCCGAGCCGGCCGGTGAAGTCCGCCAGCGTGGTCGCCGCCGGATCGCTCGTGCGGTAGACGACCGCGCCGTCGGCGTCGTCGAAGCCGACGTAGAGATGGGTCGGCGTCGCGACCAGCATCGTGACCCGCGTGCGTGTGGTGTCGTCGAACTGCGAGAGCAGCGTGTTGCCCACGGCGTTGCGGGCGATCAGCGTCCAGTCGCCGGGATCGCACGCGGTCGTGTCGGGGGGGCCCGCCGGGTTACACGACCAGAGCTGGGGACCGGCGGTGGTGTTGCGGGCGACGAACAGGCGACCTCCGAAGACGGCGGCCTGCGGGACCGCGCGGTCCGTCGGCAGGAGGTCGGCGAACTTGGTCGTCGTGATCGACGTGAGGCTGGAGTACTGGCTGCTCGACGGCGTCATCACCCGCCAGTCCGAGGGAAAGTCCCTGTAGGACCTCGGCGTCGCGACCGCGGCGCGCATCCACCCGCCATCCTGGAAGACGTGGATCAGCCCGCCCACGTTCGCGATCGCATCGACGATCTCGGCGCCGGTGGTCTGGAAGTTGGGCATGTCCTTCGCTTCGAGGTCGACGACCTGGAACGAGGTCGCGTCGAGGCCCGGCGAGGGCGGCGTGGTCTCCAGGCCGAGCAGGTAGGGGCGCGAGCCGCCCCCATCCGGGAAGCCGAGGTAGCAGCGGTTCGCGGTCGCGGCGATGGCGGAGACGCCCACGGTGCCGCCGCCCAGCGCGGTCGAGAGATCGACGTACCGGAAGTCGAGCGTCGTGTCGGTGTCGGTCGTCATGTAGACGTAGTCGAGATCGCCGCCGGTGCGGGCGCCCGAGATCACCAGGAACTGCGTGCCGCCGAACGTCACCGCCTCGAGCTGTCCGCGACCGTCTTCGTTGTCGGGCCCGCAGGCCGCGGTGTTCGCCGTGCACCCCGTCGCGCCGATCGATCGATACGGCGCCGGCGAGCTGTTCCGACTCGAGTTGCCGGTGGTATCGCGCGGGAAGCGGAAGTCGAGCAGCTCGACCGGGCCACCGCCGGGTGGAAAGCGCGCGGCGCGCGTGCCGTTCCGGTTCGGGCCGAGCACGACCGAGCCCTGGTAACCGACCACGTACGCGAAGGCGCTCCCATCGCCGAAGGGATCGGCGGCGACGAGCAGGGACTCGAGGACGTCGGCGACGTCGGACGTGGCCGTGTTCGATGTCACCGCGGCGCCGCTGTTGGCGTCCGTACCCGACGCCGCGCTCGTCAGCTGCAGCGTGCCGGGCGCGGTCGCCCGATAGATCCAACGGAAGGTCGCGGTGGCGCCGCCGGCGATCGCGGCGGGGACCGGCGCGCTCACGAGCGTCGCGCTCGCGGTCCCGGTCACCGTCGGGATCACGGGGGTCACCCCGCTCGCCGTGGCCTGCCCCGTGTTGTGCACCGCGAGGTCCACGGGGAACGTCGCCCCCGTGCCGATGAGCGGCGGGATGGTGAGGGTCGCGACGAGCACCGGCGGCGCCTCGACCGTGATCGAGCTCGACGCGCCGGGCGTCCCTGCGGGCGCGGACGTCGTCACGTCGGTGCCCATCGCACAACCCGTGAGCTGCACCGGCCCGGTCGCGCCCGCGGTGAACGTCCAGGCGAACGTCTGGGCCCCGCCCGCCGCGATCGCGGCCGAGCTCGGCGTGGGGCCCGCGCTCGCCGTGGCGCCGCCCGCACCCGTCGATGCCCAGCCGCACGGCGTGACGCCGGCGGCCCCCGACTCGCCGACGTTGTCGACCCGCATGGACACCGCGAAGCTCTGGCCGGTCGTGACGCGCGTGGGCGCGGTGACGGCGGCGACCAGCGTCGCCGGTTGCCGGACGCGGACCGTCGAGGTGTCGTCGAACGGCCCGAAGCTGCTCGTAGCCCGCACCGTGCCCAGGCCGGGCACGGTGGGGGTGAGCACGCCCGCAGCGTCGAGGGTGCCGAACCCGCCGCTCGCGATCGACCAGGTGATCGCTCCGAGCTTGGTCGTCGGGTTCCCGTCGGCGTCAGTGCCGGCGACGACGAACGAGACCGGGGCCTCACCGGCGACGCGATCGAGCGTGTCCGGGGTGACCACGAGCGAGGCGGCGATGCCTTCGGTCACCGTGACCGACGCGTCACCGCTCGGTCCCCACGAGCTCGTGGCGCGGATCGCGCCCGTGCCGGCGCGAGCCGGATCGAAGATCCCGGTGCTGGGGCCGATCGCGGTGATCGGCCCGGCGGCGATCGACCAGCTCACCGTCCCGACGTCCGCCGTCAGGTTGCCGTCGCCGTCGGCCGCCTTGACGGTGAACGTCAGCGGCGCGTCGTCCGCCGACAGCATGGCGCTCGGCGGCTGGACTTCGATGACAGCCGCACGGCCGGCGAGGATCGTGACCGCGACGTCCGCGCTCGATCCGTGGCTGCTGGTCACGCGGATCGTGCCGGCGCCGGCGGTGATCGGATCGAGCACGCCGGCGCTGTCGATCGCACGGATCGGGCCGCTCACCACCGTCCAGCCGAGCGTCCCGAGGTCCTGGGTCGCGTTGCCGTCCGCGTCGGTGCCCGAGGTGAGGAGCGCGAGCGGCGGCGCGTCCGCGCTGATCGTCACCGGCGCGGGCGAGATCGCGAGGGTGGCGGCGCGTCCGCCGATCACGGTCAGGGTGCCCGTCGCGCCGGGTGCGAGCGTGGGATGGATCGCGTGGAGCACGCCCGTTCCCGTCGTCGTGAAATCGACGGTTGCCCGCGACGTCGACGCCGCGGGTAACACGCCGGCGACCCCGCTGAGCGACCAGGTGACCGCCTCGTCGGCGACGAAGTTGTCGAACGCGTCGACCGAGATCGCGTGTGCGTCGAGACCGCCGTCGGCGTCGGTGGTCAGCCCGCCGAGGTCTCCGATGGTGGCGCCGGCGCCGCCGGGGGCGTCGACGATGGCGATCCGGTCGGCAGGTCCCGCCACGACGACCAGCTCGCCGCTCTCGGTCTCGATCCCTGCGGCGTCGCGGCGTGCGACGAGGTGGCCGACGCCGATCCGCGTCGCCGTGAAGCTCGTCTCGCTGGCCGGGCCGCCGAGCGTGGTGCCGATGGCCCCGGTGACGCTCCACACGACGTCGACGTCGGCGACGAAGTCACCCGCGCGGTCGCGCGCCACCGCGTACGCAGCCACCGAGTCGCCTGCGCTGAACGTGCCGGTGAGCGGCGCGCCCGCGCCGCCGGCGGCGTCCTCGATCGTCAGCGTCAGCCCGATCGGCTCGTCGGTGACGGTCACGCCGTCGGTGAGGACGACGACCCGACCGTCCGGCGCGGTGGCGACGACGTCGTGAGCACCGACCGGTAGGCCGGGCGGAACGATCATGTCGATGCGCGTCGGATCGATCCAGGTGACGGCGTCATCGGCGAGGCCCGCATCACCGATCGCGATCTTCCACTCGCGATCGAGGATGGTCGTGTCCTCGTCCAGATCGACGCGTGCCCTCGCGTACAGGTGCCGGCCTGAGAGGGTCGCGGGCGTCGCCGCGAGCGCGGTCACCTGTGCGGGCTCGACCTGGTCGAGGCGAGGCGTTTCCTGCCGCTCCCCGCACGCCGTCAGGAGCAGCGCGGCCAATGATGTCAGAAGCCTGCGACGCACGAGCGACCCGAGATCATGGTACGTGAGCGGTCTCGCCCCGCAGGCCGGGATCGGTCGACGATACCCCATCCCTACCCACGGGCCGGGGCGCGCTCAGATCGCGTCGGTCGGGATCTTGGGGACCGGATACTTCTTCACGTACACGAGCGCCTTCCATCCGCGCGCCGCCCAGAAGAGCAGCGGGAACGTGACGAGCGCCACCATCGGCACGAGCAGCATGTCGCCGGTGGTAGGGACGCCGTCTCCGCCGGCGAGCGGCCCGAACGCGAGCCATCGAATGCCGAGGACGAAGAGGAAGGGCAGGGCGAGGACCCAGACGATCGAGAGCGCACCCCAGAGCCACAGCGACTTCAGCTCCCCGAAGCCGTGCCCACCGTGGAAGATCCAGCGCAGCGCCTTGCGCGCGGTGCCGAGGAGGAAGCTCACCGCGAGGATGTAGACCGCGAGGCAGAGGACGAGGAGCAAGATCGTGGTGCCGAGCGACAGCCACAGCACCGCCGTCGACGCGTCCGCCCACAGGAGGTACTGGAAGGTGCGTAGCGATCCAGCGATGAGCAGCTCGAGCAGCGGCTCGACGGCGCGGGAGAGGAAGACGCCGGTGAGCGGCAAGAGCACGAGGATGAGCCCGATGAACGGCAAGGTCGCCTTCACCTCCGCCCACACCAGGCGCATCGCCTTCTGCGCGGTTCCGCGCTCGGCGGCGCCGGCGCGGGCGGCGCGCGCCGGCGACAGCACGATGTCGACCAGGGTGTCCTTGAGCGGCAGCACGTAGAGGAGCACCGCGAGGATCGAGAGCACGATGGGGATGATGCCCATCAGCCAGTCGATCTTGCGGTAGAGGCTGAACACGCTCTGGAACGACTCGGCCTGCCCCTTCAGCTTCTGCGCGTTCTTGGCCACGTACTGGAGCTCGGGCTCCTGGAGCTGGGTCGCCCAGTGCGTGATGAGGTCGGCGGCGAAGACGTCGTCACTCTCGACGGATGGGTCGCGCTCGAGCACCTGACGCAGCGGGCGCTTCACCAGGTCGAGGCGCTCCTTCGAGACGTCGCTGAACAGGCTCACGTACTTCGACGTGGCCAGCACGCTGAAGACGCCCTCGGCCACGCGCATCTTGGGGCTCGTCGAGTCGCTGGCGACCGAGCCCTGCACCGTGCGCACCGCGAGCAGCGAGGCGCCGAGCATGGCGACGGTCACGACGAACGTCACCGCCGCGACGCCGCTCGCCTTCCACAGGAGGCTGCTCTGGCCCGGGTAGCGCCGGCCGAGGACGAGCGGCATGAAGAGGACGCCGACGCAGCCGAGGCCGCCGAGGATGGCGAGCACGAGGAGGATGCGATCGAAGGCGCCGTCCTGCGCCTTCTCTTCCTTCTTCTTGATCGCCGCCACCACCTTGGCCCGCGCGATCTTCAGCCACTCGCGCAGCTGGTCGCGCGAGATGTACGCCGGGTTGGCCACCGGGTCGGTGTCCGCGTTCTCGGCGATGCAGGCGAGCGCCTTGTCGAGCACCGACGCGTCGGTCACCGTGCCTAGCTCCGGGTGCTGCTTCTCGCACGCGGTGGCGAGCGAGACGATCGTGTGCGACGGCAGCGACAGGAACAGCTCGAGCACCTTGTCGGTGTAGGCCTCGACGTCGATCGTGTTGCCGGCGGCCTGCGCCTCGGCGGCCGCCTCCTTGACGACCTCCTCGGCGAGCTGGCGGTACATGCCGGCGATGGTGCCGATCACCTCGCTCGCGACGAGGCAGTCGATCGCCTCGTCGACCGAGGTCTGCGGGCACGCCGCGCGGACCGCCTTGATCGTCTCGAGATCGAGCACGGCGAGCAGGCCGGCGAACGGGACGTAGAGGTCGCCGCCGAACAGCTGCTCCTTCTCCTCGGCGATCTCGAGGTAGACCTCGGTGACCTCGTCGTTCGAGACGATGCAGCGGGCGAGGACGTCCTCGCCGTCGCTGCACTCCTCCGCGTCGAGCCCCTTCTCGAACGCGCAGGTGGCCCACTTCTCGCCCGGCTCGTCGCACAGCTCGGCCAGCGCATCGAAGTCCTCGTCGGCGAGGCGCGACGGGAGCACGACGTCCATGCGCTCGAGCATCGACGCCACCACGCCGCGGGTGTGGAGCTTCTCGAACAGGGCCGAGGCCTCCGGCGCCTGCAGGCAGTCGAGCACGGCGTCCGGCTCGGGCTGCGGGCACGCCTGCTTGAGCGCGACGTAGTGCTCGGGGCGCAAGAAGCGCGTGACGAGCGCGGGGAGCTGATCGAGCATCTCCCTGGGCAGGAGGGCGAGCGCCTCGGGCGGATACTCGACCGGCTCGGCCGCACCAGCCGCGGCGTCGGGTGGCGCCGGCTCCGCGGCCGCACCGTCGGGCGGCGCCTGGTCGGGTGGCGCCTCGTCGGGTGGCGCCTCGTCGGGTGGCGCTTCGTCGATCACGTCCTCGGGGTCGTCCGGCTGGGCAGCGGCTGGCCGCGACAGCGACGCGAGCGCGAGGCAGACGGCGACGGCGACGAACCCCCCGGGGTGCATTCTCATGCGGCGATACTAAGTCCGCGGTCGAGCCGCTGTCACCATGCGGACTCACACGGACCGGGTACAGTGCGCCCATGAACTGGCTCGAGACGAGGTGGGAGCGGTTCCTGGGCTGGACCGAGGAGAACGTCCCCAGCGGCGTGATGGCGATCGCCATCGTCCTCGCCGGCTATGTCGTGGCGGAGGTGCTCGGCCGGCTCGCGGCGCGCCTGCTCCGGCGGTGGAGCACGCGGCTGGTCGGTGTCGTCGACCGCATGAGCCGGCGGCGCGGCGTGCCCATGACGCTCGAGCAGGCCGAGGCGGAGACGCTCGTGGTCGACGTCACCAGCCGGATCGTGTTCTGGCTGGTCTTCTTCGTGTTCCTCGCCGCGGCGACCTCGGCGATCGGGGTGCCGGTGGTGTCGAGCTGGTTCGCCGGGTTCGCCGACTACCTGCCGCGCGTGCTCGCCGCCGTGGCGATCGTGCTGCTCGGCGTGCTGGCCGGCCACGCCGCGCGGATCCTGGTGGTGTCGACGGCCGCGACGTCGGGCGTCCACCAAGCGCGCACGCTGGGCGGCACGGTCCAGGTGGCGGCGGTGCTCATCGCGTCGGTGATCGCGGTCGAGCAGCTCGGGATCGAGGCCACGTTCCTCGTGGTGCTCGGGTCGATCGCGGTCGGCGCCGTGCTCGGCGGGACGGCGCTGGCGTTCGGCCTGGGGGCGCGCGGCACGGTCAGCAACCTGGTCGCGTCGCACTACCTGGCGCGGACCTACCGGGTCGGTCATCGCATCCGCATCGAGAACATCGAGGGCGTGATCGTCGCCATCGAGCCGACCGCCGTGCTGGTCGAGGTCGCCGAGGGCCGGATCTCGATCCCGGCCCATCTCTTCGGCGAGAAGCCGTCGCTGCTCCTCACCGGGGAGAAGCCCGCGTGAACGTCCGCGAGCGCGTGGTGGTCGCGCTCGCCGAGCGCCACCCGGACGACGCGGCGCACGTGCTCGAGCAGTCGCCGTCGGGCGAGGTCGCCGTCGTCCTGGATGGGCTCGAGCCGGAGCTGGCGGCGCGGCTCCTGTCGCGCATGGACGCGCACGCGGCCGCGGCCGCGATCGACGAGCTCGACGCCGGCGACGCGGCCGAGATCGTGGCGGCGCTGGCGCCCGCCGAGGCCACCGCGTTGCTCCGCCGCGTCGAGCGTGAGACGCAGGTCGCCGTGCTCGCGGTCTGTCCGCCCGGCGTCGCCGCCGCCGTGCGCACGTCCCTGGCCCACGGTGCGGGCACGGCCGGCGCCGTCATGGACCCCCACGCCCCGTCGATGCCGCGCGATCTCACCTGCGCCGACGCGCTGACCGTGATCCGCGAGCGCCCTCATCGTTATCGTCACTACGTGTACGTGGTCGAGCGCGGCGGCGCGCTGCTCGGCGCGTTGCGACCGCTCGATCTGATCGGCGCCGCGCCGGAGGCCCGGCTCGACGAGATCATGCGCACGCCGGTCGTCCGGGTGCGGGCGACCGATCCCGAGGCGTCGGTGGTGGCGCACCCGGGCTGGGCCAGCTTCTCCTCGCTCCCGGTCGTCGACGGCGACGAACGCCTGGTCGGCGTGATCCGCGACGACGACGTGCGCGCGCTCGCGGCGCGGACGCGCGCCGGCGCGGGGAGCTCGCCGGCGTCGCTCGCCATGTCGATCGCCGAGCTGCTCTGGCTCGGTCTCGTCGGCATGACCGAGGGGCTGGCGGCCGTGGTCGGTCGCGAGGCGCGCGACGCGCGCGAGGCGCGCGAGGCGCGCGAGGCGCCGGAGCGGACGCCATGATCGACGCGCGCGTCGGCGCGGTCGGTCGACTGATCGACCACGCCGTCGCCGTTCGGCCCCACACCACGGCGGTCGCGCTCGAGGCCGTCGAGCCCGACGAGGCCGCCGGGCTCCTCGCCGGCTGCCCGCCCGCGGCCGCGGCGCGCGTGCTCGAGCACATGGCGCCCGCGAGCGCGGCGCCGGTGATCGTCGCGCTCGGCGCTGGTGAGGTCGGCGCGGTGCTCGGCGCCGTGGCGGCGCCGCGGGCCGCGTCGATCCTGTCCTGGCTCGAGCCCGAGCCGCGCGAACGGTTGCTCGACCGCCTCGGCGGCACCGGCGCGCGCGAGCTGCGCGAGCTGCTCGCGTATCCACCCGACACCGCCGGCGCGCTCATGGATCCGCGCGTCATCATGGCGCGGCGTGGCCAGACCGCGGGCGAGGTGCTGGCGGCCCTGCGCGACGTGCGGCACGCGCTGCACGAGCTGCCGGTCGTCGATGACGAGCACCGGCTGGTCGGCGCCGTGCCGCTCCACCGGCTCGCGCTCGCTGCCCCCGACGCGCGCGTCGCGACCCTCGCCGATCCGGCCGCGGGCGCGGTGGCGGTGACCACGACGCGCGAGGAGCTGGTCGAGTTCCTCGCCCGCACCGGTCTGCCCAGCATCGGCGTGGTCGACGACGACGGCCGCCTGATCGGGATGCTCCGTCACGCCGCGCTGGTCGGCGCCGCCGAGGCCGAGGCCGTCGCCGATCTGCAGCGCATGGTCGGCGCCAGCGTCGACGAGAAGGCGCTGTCGTCGGTCGGCTTCGCGGTCAAGAAGCGCCTGGTCTGGCTGCACGTGAACCTCCTGACCGCGTTCCTCGCCGCCGCCGTCGTCGGGATCTTCGAGAGCACGATCGCGACGGTGAGCGCCCTGGCCGTGCTCCTCCCCGTGGTCGCCGGTCAGTCGGGCAACAGCGGCGCGCAGGCGATGGCGGTGACGATGCGCGGGCTGGCCATGCGCGAGGTGCGGGGCAGCCACTGGCGCCGCCTCGCGCTGAAGGAGGTGCTGGTCGGCACCATCAACGGCGCGGCGATCGCGGTGAGCGCGGGCGTCGGCGTGCTGGTGTGGAGCGGCTCGTACGGCCTCGCCGTGGTGATCGCGACGAGCATGGTGGTCGCGATGGCGGCGGCCAACTTCGCGGGGATGTCGATCCCGATCGTGCTCAAGCAGCTCGGTCAGGATCCCGCGCAGTCCGCGTCGATCTTCCTCACCACGGTCACCGACGTGGTCGGCTTCATGGTCTTCCTCGGCATGGCGACCGCGGCGATCCAGTTCCTGTGATCGTCAGGGCGCGCCGGAGTCCCGAACGGGCGCTGACGATCGCTGCCGCTCGTTGCCAGGCGATGGCCGGGAAGAACCTCGAACCGGTGCGTCGGGCTGGGCATGAAGCACTCAGCGCGCCTGGCGCGATGGATCCCTGCTCTGGCCGTCGTCGCGCTGCCCGCGGCCGCGCTCGCCCAGGGCTTCCCCGAGCCGCTCCGCTGGAGCGGTGAACGGATCGTCCCCGCGGCGATCGACAGCAACGAGGAGATGTGGAACCCGTGGGGCCGCACGGTCGTGGGCACGACCGGCGAGCAGCACGAGTACGCACCCGAGATCTCGCAGCGTCGATGGTTCCTCGGGAGCAAGCTGATCATCAACCTCGGCCTCGACTTCGCCCGGATGGATCTCGCCGTCGACGCGCGCGGTCAGGACACCCTGTCGCTGGGCTGGGGCGCCACCACCGTCACGACCACGCGCACCGGCACGTCCACCGCGACGTTGCGCGCGCCCGCCCTCGTCGGCGGGATCGTGAACGCGCAGTCCAACGGCTTCTGGATGACCTTCCAGACCACCCTCGCGACGCCGCGCACGATCGCCGCCGACGGCACGCCGAGGGGGCTCGGCAGCTCGGGGCTCGGCTACCACGTGAACCGGCTGCGCGCCGAGTGCTGCTCGTCGGCCTCGGCGCTGACGTCGATCCGCACGATCGGCCTCTACGAGCGTGTCACCGGCCTGCTCATGCGGACCGAGGACCACTTCACGATGCGGACGCCGGCCACCAGCGGCCGCCTCACGATCCCGGTGTGGCTCACACCGCGCGCCGGCGTGAACGGGTCGATCCAGGCCTACGTGCGCTGCGGTGCCGCGCCGACGCCGACCGCGTGGGACGCGCTGTGGAACGTGCGCGACACCGGGGGCGGCATCCAGTTCATCGAGCTGCCGGCGTGCACGGGCAACGTGTTCATCACGTGGCGCAACACGTCCAGCCAGGATCGCGTGTTCGACTTCTACGTCGGTGGGCGCACGACGCATGGGGATCGCGAGAAGTTCGAGGTCAAGGTCGGGATCGGCTGGAACGCCACCGAGAGCGAGCTACGCGCGATCCGGCACGCTCTGTCGCGCGCGGCCTGGAACCTCTACGGCCTCTCCGGCGGCAGCCAGCTGGTGCGCACGTTCCGCGTGCTCAACAACGCCCACCACTGCGACGACGGCTGGCCGCTCGACGAGTACGCGTGCGAGGGCGGCGGCTGCCAGATCTGCCTGACCCCGCAGGACGGCACGTCCAACTACAACGGCCTGGGCAAGATCACGATGTACCGCAACAGCCACACCAGCTCGGACGTGTACACGCACGAGATGGGCCACTGGTTGCTCGACCTGCGCGACGAGTACGCCAACAACACCGGCACGCGCTGCGGCGAGGTCGACCTCTCGATCTGCTCGTACAGCATGATGTCGAACTACTACAACAACCTGCAGAACATCTGCACGGCGCACAACCACATGCACCTGCCGCAGGATCTCCGGGTCACGCCGGAGTCGCTGGTGCTCGACACGCCCGGCTGCGCCTTCGGGTGCGGCGGCGAGCGCGAGTGCTGCGACGAGCCCGGGCGGTGCGACTCGCGCTCGGCCTGGCAGCGACTGCAGGACGCGGGGCGCGTGCTCGTCGGCCACCCGAGCCGTACCGCCGACAACCACGACTACACGATCCGGTTCGCGCTCGGCACGGGCCCCTCGCTCCGCACCGACGGGCTCGACTACTGGAACCAGGCCAGTCCCTTTCCGACCGGGCGGGCCGCGCTCGGCAGCTTCACCCGACTCCGCTGATCTCAGCCCGAAGGATTCCGACCATGAACATCTCGCGCTTCACCTGTCTCTGCCTCGGCGGGCTCCTCGCCTGCTCCACCACCGCCTCGTCGCCCGAGCCGAGCCCGGATGACGACGTCCCTGGCGATGTCCCGACCTCGACCGCGACGGCCCCCGCGCCCGACCACGCGATGCCGGAGGTGGAGCAGGTGCGCGTCGAGCGCCTCCTGTTCCAGCCGTCCGACACGATGACCAGCGCCGACGCGACGCAGCCGATGATCGGCATCGCCGGGCACGTCGCCGCCGAGGAGCTCGCCGAGCTCGCCGACGCCGCGCGGCTCGAGCGCCTGTCCGACGGCGCGCGCGTGCGCTTCACCGTGCGCCAGGAGGCGCCCGACGCGGTCGTCGGTGAGACGGTGCACTGGATCGTCCTCGAGACGGACGCGGCGCTCGCGCGCGGCTGGTACCGCCTCTCGGTCGATCCGGCGGCGCTGTCGCCGGCCCTCGCCGACGCCGTGATCGCGGGCGGCGCCCTCGACGCCCGGTTCCACGTCGGCGCGCTGCCGACGGTGCAGCAGGTCTCGACGTCGACCGACGGCCACGGCGTGGTCTTCGTCCGCATCGAGTTCTCCGAGCGCATGGCGCAGGATCGTCCGCTGCACACCCAGCTCGCGGTGCGCGCGGGCGGCGCGCGCCTCGCCTGCGACGCGGCCAGCCCCGGCGACGCCGCCGAGCCGAGCGTCCGGGTGGCGACCCTGCGTTGCTCGGGCTACGTCGCGGGCGACGAGCTCACCGTCGAGCTCGCCGGCCACGTCCGCAACGTCGCGGGTGCGCCGCTCGTCGATGTCACCGGGGACGCGCTCGACACGCTCGCGCTCGGCGCGGTGCGCGCCGGCGACGAGGGGATGGTGCAGCCGGCGGCCGATGCGTTGACCGTGATGATCGACCAGCTCGCGCCGCGCTGACCTCGTCGGCCGGCTGGGCGATGACGTCCTGCGAGGTACACTGACGGAGATGTCAGGCCGGCGCTGGTCGATCCTCACCGCCGCCGTCGTGCTCGCGATCAGCGGCACGTTCCTGACGATGTGGATGTCGGGCGACCCCGACCTGGTGCGGTTCGCGGCATGGCGCGGCAAGACCAACGCGTGCCTCGGCCTGGTGCTCTCCGGGGTCACCCTCCTGCTCCTGGCCCGTGGAGGCTCGCGGGCGCTGCGCGTGGCGCGGGTGCTCGCCGGGCTGGTCGCGTTGCTCGGCGTCGCGACGTTCGCGCAGTACGTGTTCCCGCTGGAGCTCGGGATCGACGAGCTCCTCGCCCGTGACTGGCCCTTCGCCGAGAGCGCGAGGCACCCGAACCGGATGGCCCCGAACGCGGCGCTCTCCTTCATGGTGCTCGCGGCCGCCTTGGTGCTCGTGACCGCGCAGCGGCGAACGCTGGTCCGCGTCGCTCATGCCTGCGCCCTGTTCCTGATCGCGGTCGATGGCATCGCGTTGCTCGGCTACCTGTTCGACGCGTCGTTCCTCTACCGCGCCGGCTCGCTCCTCCGCATCTCGCCGTACACCGCGCTCGGTTTCGTCCTGCTCGGGTTCGGCACGATCTCGCTCCGCCCCGACGTCGGGGTGATCAGGTTCCTGCGCGATCCCGGCCTGGGCGCGTTCACCATCCGGCGCCTGCTATTCCCGGTCATCGCCGTCCCGGTCCTGGCCGGCTGGCTGAGCATGCTCGGACGGGACGCCGGCTGGTGGGGCGCCACGGCCGCGCACGCGATCGAGGTGCTCGCCGTCGTCACGCTCTTCGCGTTCGTCATGGTGCGCCTCGCGCGCACGCTCGAGCAGCTCGACGATCGGCGCCGGGCGAGCGAGCTCGAGCTGCGCCGGGCCGCCGATCTGACCGCGGCGCTGTCGCAGGCGCGCACGGTCGAGGAGGTCGCACGCGCGACGGTCGATCTCGGTATCCCCGCGCTGGGCGCCGACGCCGGTGGCGTGTTCCTCCTCGAGCCCGACGGGGCGCACCTGCGCTTGCTCGCCAGCCGCGGCTACGGGAGCGCCCAGGTCGGGTCGTACGAGCGCGTCCCGCTCGACGCGACGCTGCCGGTCTGCGACGCGATCCGGGGGGGCTCGCCGATCTTCATCAGCTCGGCCAAGGAGCTCGAGGCGACGTACCCGCACGTCACGGAGCGCGATGCGTCGACGCGACTGTGGGCGTCGATCCCGCTCGAGGGGCGCGGTGGGAAGCTCGGGGCCATCGCCCTGTCGTTCCGCAGTCACGTGCCGGAGCTGGAGGCGCGTTCCCGCATCGCCGATCTCACCGCCCAGTGCGGCCAGGCGCTCGATCGCGCGCGCCTGTTCGAGGAGGTCCAGGCGGCTCGCGACAGCGCGCGTGACGCCAACCTCGCCAAGGACGAGTTCCTCGCGATGCTCGGCCACGAGCTGCGCAATCCGCTCTCGCCCATCACGCACGCCCTCGAGCTCATGCGGCTGCGCGACCCGACCCCGAGCCGCGAACGCCAGGTCATCGCGCGCCAGGTCCGACACATGACCCGGCTCGTCGATGACCTGCTCGACGTCTCGCGGATCGCGCGCGGCAAGATCGAGCTGCGACGCGAGCGCGTGGAGGTCGCGGCCTTCGTCCGCGACGCCGTCGAGCTCGTCACGCCGCTGCTCGAGGAACAGAAACACACGCTCGCCGTCCGGCTCGAGCCCGGGCTTCACGTCGAGGGCGACCGCGCCCGCCTCGTGCAGATCGTGTCGAACCTGCTCAACAACGCGGCGCGCTACACGCCGCCCGGCGGCGACCTTCGCCTGTCCGCCGCCCGGCACGATGGGCAGGTCGTGGTCGACGTCATCGACAACGGCTCCGGGATCCCGCCCGCGCTGCGGGCCCGCCTGTTCGAGCCGTTCGTGCAGGGGGAGCGCACGATCGAGCGCGCCGCCGGCGGCCTCGGCCTCGGCCTCGCGATCGTCAAGAGCCTGGTCCACCTGCACGACGGGACGATCGACGTCGCCAGCGACGACGAGGTCAAGGGCACACGCTTCACCTTGCGGTTCCCGGCGCGAGACGCGGTCGATCCCGTCTCGGCCGAGCCGCCACCCACGCGGCGGGCCGTGAAGGCTCGCCGCGTGCTCGTCGTCGATGACAACGTCGACGCCGCCGAGCTCATGGCCGAGTCGCTCGCCCTCGCCGGGCACGCGGTGCGCGTCGCCTTCGACGGGGAAGGCGCGCTCGTCATCGCGCGCGAGCTCGAGCCCGACTGCGTGATGCTCGACATCGGGCTCCCCACCCTCGATGGCTACGAGGTCGCGCGGCGGTTGCGCGCGAGCGACGCCGAGTCCGGCCGGCGCCGCCTGCTCGTCGCGATGACCGGCTACGGCCAGGTCGAGGACGTCCAGCGCGCGATGGCGGCCGGCTTCGATCGCCACCTGGTGAAGCCGGTGCCGCTCGAGGTCGTGCTCGAGGTCGTCGAGGGCGCCGAGGTCAGCCGAGGAGCGGCGGGCCCTTGAGCAGCGGCGCCGGCTCCATGCCGAGCGCGAGGCGCTCCCACGTCGTGAACCACGCCTCGGTGGCGACCGGCTCGTGGGCGAAGATCGCGTGGGTGCCGGCCAGGCGAGGCACCGGGCCGTCGTAGGTCCCACGCACGGTGCTGGTGAGGGCGGGCGTGCGCAGGTCGTAGACGATCTCGACCTCGAAGCCGGCGCTGGGCCACACGCTGAGTCGCTCGTCGGTGAGATCGTAGACGACGCTGGTGAGCCCGCCGTCGGCGAGGACGCGGGCGAGCTGCTCGTGGACGAGGTCGATCGCGGAGCGCTTGTAGAAGCCGGTGAGCGCGATCTCGAGCACCGGCCGCTCCGCCGCGGTGACGGCGTCGAACCAGCCGCGCTCGGGCACGCTCGCGACGAGCCAGCCCGACTGCTCCTCGAACACGATCGCGGCGATGCCCTCGCCGACGCTCGGGCACACCAGCTCGATGCGCACCCGGCTCGCGGTGGCCTCGACGTGGTGCACGGCCACGTCGGACGCGCGGAAGAGGAAGCTCTGGTTGAGCATCGAGACCAGCTGGCGGTCGGCGAAGCGCCAGAGCGACTCCTCGGCGTGGTGGATCCCTTCGCGGGCGCGCGCGACGGCCTGATCGTCGTTCTTCCAGGTCGCGCGGCGCAGCTTGCCGAACAGCTTGGGCAGCGTCCCCGAGTGGAACCCGGGGCGCAGCATCCGCCCCATGGCCTCGCCGTGGCTGCCGAACCTCTCGGGCTCGAGGTGCTCGGAGCGGTTCTTGCGATAGAGCTTCCAGTTGCTGTTGAGCTCCCACGCGAGGAAGCCGGCGATGCCGGGGAGGACGAGCACGGTGAAGGCGGCGAAGGACGCGCCCAGCGCGGGGCCGACGATCGCGCCGACGGGCTCGGCGATGGCGGCGGTCATCGCCGGCAGGAACGGCAGGATGAGCTTGGCGGCGACCGTGACCACCGGGAAGTGCTTCACCGGGTTCACGGTCGGCTCGATCAGCAGGTTGACGTAGATGCGCAGGACGTAGGCGATCGCGAACCAGAACGTCGCGAGGATGCCCTTCAGGACGACGACGTGCGACGACTGGTTGGGCCGGAAGCGCAGCGCCTCGTCGACGCGGTAGATGCCGCGCGCGGTGAGCTCGACCAGCCACGCGAACAGCTCCAGCGAGTAGCGGACGAGGCCGGGGATGATGCGGCGCGAGAGGTGGCGGCCGGAGCGGACGAGCCAGTCGCTCACGATCTCCTCGGCCGCGGCCGAGTTGACCACGAACGTGATCGCCGCGAAGACGAGGCCACCGGCGATCCAGCCGGCGAGGCCGGGGACGGGCCACGCGACGAGGAGCGCCGGCAGCCCGGGCACGAGCACGTAGCGCGTGGCGAGGCGCACGAGCGGGATCCTCCACAGGCGGCGCGCGGTGGCGACGAAGACGACGTCGAGCACGCGGCCGAGCGCGCGCAGGCCCGCCATCGAGGCGCTGCGGAACCACGCGGCGTGGAGCAGGAGGAAGCAGATCGCCGCCATCGTGAAGAGGATCGGCGTCGACGAGATCGGCGGCGGCTCGTAGCCGAACCACCCGGCGACCGGCGCCGCCATGTGGTACGCGCCCTCGACGATCATGTACGCGCCGACCAGCGGCAAGAGCAGGTAGAGCGAGAGCAGGCGGCCCACGCCGGTGCCGGAGAGCACCGACGACACCTTCTGGAGGAAGCGGAGGTAGATCTCGCCGCGACGGTAGACGCCGTCGAGCGACGTGGCGAGCAGGCGATCGGCGCGCAGGAGCTGGTCGCCGGTGGCGAGCTCGGTCGGTCGCAGGTCGGGCAGCTTGAGATCGTTGTGCGAGATCGCGTCGCGCAGGTCGCCGAGCGACAGCCGGCCGACGGCGACCGCCTTGTCGAGCAGCTCGTCGACGAGCTTGCGCTGCGCCACCCGGCCGGGCAGGTGACGCGGCACGAGCTTGACCTCGGCCAGCGCGGTCTCGATCTCCGGCCGCAGGACCGCGCGGACCCGCGCGTTGGCGTGCTCGACGATGGCGTGGACGACGTCGGTGACCCGCGTGCGCGCGTCGTCGCTCTCGAGCGGGAGGCCGGGGAGCTGGCCGGCGGCGGAGCGCACGCGACGCGCGACGCGGATCTCGCGGGTGGCCGGCAGGGTGCGGACGATCTGACGCTTGCCGCGCGAGCGGATCCACGCCGCCACGTCGACGACCTCGACCTCGCGCTCGCCGTCGATGCACGCGTTCTGCAGCGCGAGCAGGAGCCGCGCGCTCGCGGTGTGGCGCAGCGCCGACTGGGCCGCGGCCAGCTCGGCCACCTCCAGGAGCGCGTCGGTCCAGCCGCTCGGATCGACATCACCGAGGACACGGCCCAGTCGCGCGAGCAGCGCGTCGATGTCGGCGCGCGCCAGCTCGGGCTCGCCGGCGCGGAGCGCGAGGATCGCGGCGCGCGCGTGGTTGCCCTTGCCGCGTGCCGTCTCGGCCAGCGCGCGCAGCGCACGATCGCCGAGCGAGCGCGGCGCGGCCGGCTGCGCGCGTGACTTGCGCGGCGTCGGTGGCGCGATCTCGGCGACGGCGGTCGCCGGCGCGCGGGCGGGACGGGCGGCGGCCAGGAGCGCGGCGCCGTCGACGTCGGCGGCGAGCAGCGCGTCGACGCGGCGCGGGTCGTCGAGCAGCGGGAACGTCTCGGACAGCGCGCGCGGGGCGAAGTGGCGTAGCTCCAGGTAGAGCGCGACGAACTCGATGTAGGCGATGGCGTCGTCGCCCGGCGGCAGGAGCAGGTCCTCCTGCCGCAGCACCATGCGCGCCTCCTCGAAGGCCGTCTGACCGATCGCGTTGATGCGCTGCCTGGCCGCGGCCGGGCTCAGCTTGCGCGCCTCGAGCACGTCGTGCACGCGCGCGTGGAAGACCGCGCGCCAGGCGTCGCGCCAGGCCCCCGCCGCGCCGGCGGCGAGCTCGTCGCGGTCGCCGGTGATGACGGCGACGCGCTCGGGCAGGCGGTCGAGCGCGGCCGACAGCTCACCGGGCTCGACGAGCTCGGACAGCGCGGCGCGCGGCAGGGCGTACGAGGTCGCGTGCGGCACCTGCAGCCCGAGGCCGGGGATGTCGCGGTGCCGCTTGATGATGCGGCGCAGGAGTCGGTCCTCGACGAGCACCGCGCCGACCGCGGCGAGCTCGTCATCCACCGGATCGGCGACCGGTTCGGCGATGGCGGGCGTGGGTTCCGACAAGAGGACGTAGCCTGACACGTTTATTGCACGATGGACGGTCGTGCGAGCCGCCAACGTCGACGTCCCGACCACCTTGGCCTGGGTCGACCGGCTCGGCCGGGGCGGGTTCGTCGCGAAGGCGGTCGTTTACGCGATCATCGGAGGGTACGCGCTGAAGGTCACGTTCGGGCGTGGCGGCGCGCTCCTCGACAAGGAGGATGTCGCCCGCAAGGTCGAGGTCCAGCCGTTCGGCACGGCGCTCCTGCTCGCGCTCGGCGTCGGGCTCGCCTGCTACGCCGCGTGGTGCCTCGTCCAGGCGATCGTCGACCCGCGGAACAAGGACGGCACGTTCGGCATGTTGCAGCGCGCCGGCGCGCTCGTCAGCGGCGTCGTGCACGGCCTCCTCGCCGTCACGGCGTTCCAGACCCTGACCGGCTCGCCCGACGGTCACCGCAGCTGGCTGGCCCGGGTGATCGCCGAGCCCGGCGGCAAGTGGTTGTTCGTCGCCGCCGGTGTGATCCTGGTCGGCGTCGGCGTCTACCAGCTCTGGCGCGCGTACTCGACGAGCTTCACCGAGGATCTCCGGGAGCACGAGATGCCGTGGGCCCACCGCGTGTGGGCGGTTCGCCTCGGTCGTCTCGGCCTGGGTGCCCGCGGGATCGTGTTTCCGATCGTCGGCTGGTTCTTCATCCGGGCCGGGCTGGACACCGACCTGTCGAAGGCGAAGGGCACGGCCGCGGCGCTGCGCGAGATCGCGCTCGCGCCGATGGGCTCGGTCCTCCTGCCCGTCGTCGCGATCGGGCTCCTCGCTTACGCCGGGCTCCAGCTGGTGAACGCGCGCTACCGGCGCGCGTTCGCGTGACGGCTCCGGTGGTCGCTGGCGCACGCGCGCATCCGCTACACCGGGCGCCCCGGCGCGGCTCGACGGACGCCAGGGCGCGAGAGCCTGGCCGCGTGCCGGCACGGTCGTTGCTCGACATCGACCCATGACGATCAAGCAAATCCTCGTGATCGGCGGCGTGATCGCCGCTGGCGTGTACCTGCAGAACAAGTCGCGGCGTGATCGCCTTTTCGCGCAAGCGCGCGATCTCCTGGACATGGCGAAGTCGCGCGCGTCGGACGTCGCCCACCGCATCGAGCAGCAGCGCGACGAGATGACCGTGACCGCGCGCGACAACGGCGTGGGCACGACCACGGACGCTGGCGCGCCGGGCTACGGCGGCTTCCGCTGACCGAAAACGGCGACGCGCCGGCCGAGGCCGACGCGTCGTTCGTTCACGGGCGGAGCGCGGTCAGTTGTCGGCGGTGCGCAGCGTGAAGCTGCCGGCCGCGTAGCCGTGGACGCCGATGTGGAGGCGTCCGCTGGACGACGGGGTCAGCGTGATCGTCTCGTTGCCCGACGCGGTGTAGCCGCGGTAGAGGTACGCGCTCGTCGTCGGCGCCGCGCCCATCTGGACGTAGAGATCGACGTCGGACGCCGAGGTCGTGCGCACGACGATCTTGCGACCGGCGATGACGTCGAGCGAGAACGCCTTCATCTCGCCGGTGGCGACGTTGCCCGACGTGTTGAGGTGCGTGACCGTCGCGGGCGGGGGCTCGGCCGGGCCGCCACCGCCGCCACCGCCCTCGGTGTAGCGGATCTGCAGGTCGTAGGTGCTGCTGGCGGCATAGCCGCTGAGCGACACGTAGACCTCGCCCGGGCCGACGATCGTGCAGTCCTCGCTCGAGCCGTTGCGGTACGGGCGGCAGTCGTACGCGGTCAGGGTCGGCGCGCCGCCCTTGCGCACGTACAGGTCGACGTCGCCGGTGCCGGTCAGCGTCGCGGTCAGCGTCTTGCCGGCGCCGACGGTGAACGGGCCGAGGTGCTTCCAGGTGCCGCGGGTGAGCGTGCCGTTGTCGGCGACCGACTTCTCCTCGCCGCCGGTGTTGTCGCCGGGCGGGACGAGCGACGCGTCGAGCAACGCCTTCACGTTGGCGTAGGTGATCTTGCCGCCGGCGACCGAGCTGCCGCGGACGCCCGTGGGCAGCCACAGGAAGTCAGGGTGCGCGACCTTCGACGCGCCGGTCCACTCGCCGCCGATGATCTTGCCGTCACCGTCGACCTCGAGCACGTAGGTGTAGCGATCGACGTGGGTGTACTGGTTGATCGTCGAGGCCAGGTTGCCGTCGCGGCTCGACGGCGACTCGCCGATGTAGTCGACCTCGATCGCGACGTCGTAGAACGTCTTGGCGAGCGGGTTGAACTGGTAGTCGCTCGGCACCGAGCCGCCGGTGGTGATCGCCAGCTGGAACGTGCTCGCGCTGTAGCCGTTGACCGAGACGAACATCTGCGTCGCGCCGGCGGGGACGGTGAGCTCGCAGCGCTCCTCGGAGTTGCCGGTGTACGGACGGCACGCGTAGTTCGTGGCGGTCGGCTGCGCGCCGAAGCTCACGTACAGGTCGGCGTCGCCGGTGCCGTCCATCGTCACGACTGCCGGGGTGCCGGCCGTCACCGGGAACGAGCCCTGGTGCGACCACGCGCTCGCCGCCACCGTGCCGTTGCGGTTGACCGTGGTGCCGCCGGTCGTGGTCACGCCGACGAGCCGGTTGGCCGTCGCGGCGTCCACCTGGGTCTGCTTGGTGATGCGGTAGCCGCGCAGCGGCTGGTTCCAGACCTCGTCGTCGTAGGTGCGGTCCTCGACGAACGACTGGCCGCGCAGGCCCAGGTAGTTCGCGAGCAGGAGGTGGTACGTGGCGGCGTTGGTGTCGTCACACTCGGGCTGCGTCGGCCGGCCGTAGTTGTCGAAGCTGATCGCGTTGGACTCGGCGTCGGCGTTGCAGCGCAGCGACACGAACTTGCTGCTCGTGCTGTTGTACGCGAGCGTCACCAGCGCCTTGATGTCCTGGACCTTGAAGGTGACGCCGTTGCGGGTCACCGGATACTTGGGCTCGGGGATGAGGATCGCGGCGGGCGCCCAGGCGTGGCAGATGCCCCACCACGTCGGGATGCAGAAGCCCGCCGTCTGGCCGCCGCGGATCGCGCAGACCTCACCGATCTTGCTGTCGCACTGCGCGTTGGTGGTGCACGCCGTGCGCGAGCGGTTGTTCTCGATGCCGTGGTTCCGCGAGACCGCCGCCTCGACGTCGGTGACGTTGAACGCGCGGCCGTACTTGGCCGACGCCGACTCGCTGCTCGCGCCGTCCCACTTGTGGTTGATGCTGTCCTCGTAGACCGGCCAGTAGCTGCCGGCCCACGGGATCGCCGCGGCCTCGCCCGTCATCGGGAGCTGCGCGATGCGGTACTCCAGATCCGCGGTGAAGATGCTCGGGGCGTCCTGCGGGCCCCAGGCGTCGTCCTTGCCATTGGGCTCTTGCTTGACGTCGCTCTCGTCGGGCTTCTGGTCGCCCTCGTCGAGACAGGCGGTGAGGCCCGTCACGAGCAGGGTGGTGCTGATGAACTTCGCGGCGGTGCGGAACATGCGCCGCGCCCTAAGCACGTCGCGCGCCAGCTGGTTCGACCGCTAAGCCCCCGAGATCGAACCTCGGTTGTGGGCCGGCCCACGTCCATCGCACTTGCCGGCGACCGCGGTGGCCAGGCCCGTCGTCCCCGCCGAAAGCGGCGCGGTCACGCCTTACTTCGTCTTCTCGAAGACATAGCTGTGCTGGCCGTCGTCCAGCACGAGCACCGTCGCGCCGCCCTGTTGCTGCGGGAGCAGCTCGACACCCGCCGCGAGACCGCTGACCGAGACCAGCATCACGGTGCCGTCGGGCTCGGTCTGCTGGCCGAGGAGCACGTCCCACTCGCCCGCGTCGAGGACGGCGCCTCGCTTCTCGGCGCGCAGCGCGATCGTGCCGAGGCCGGGCGCGCGCCAGGTACCGATGAACGGCGCGAACCAGTCGGTGGGCGGCGGCGACGTGATGCGCTTCAGCTGCGCCGCGCGCTGGGCCTTCTGGAGCGCGAGCGTGCTGGCCAGATCGGCGGCGGCCTCGGGGCGGCCGTCGAAGAGGAGCTCGAGGAGGCGGCGGGTCACCGCCCTGGTCAGCCGCCCGCCGCCGGCCCGGTTGGTCAGGATGATCATGCCGACGTCGTGATCGGGCAGGAAGAACATGTTGGAGCCGAAGCCGCCGGTGCCACCGCTGTGCTCGACCACGGTGATGCCGAGCGACGTCGAGATCATGAGGCCGAGGCCGTAGCTCTGCTCGTCGGTGATCTTCACCTGCGGCTGACGGCGCGCCAGGAGCGGCGCCTCGCCGACGATGCGCTTGCCGGCGAGCTCGCCGCGCCCGAGCTCGAGGAGGAGGACCTGGGCCATGTCGTGCACCGTCGACCAGAGGCCGCCGGCCGGGCGGATCGGGTGGACCCACAGCTCGTGGGCGATCGGCACCGGCTTCGCCTCGCCGTGGAGGTCGACCGGGTGCGGGCTGGCGTGCTCGGTGCGGGCGATCGCCTTGAAGTCGTAGGTCGACGCCTTCATGCCGAGCGGCTCGAAGACCAGCTCCCGCATCGCGCGATCGTACGCCGGGCCGAGCTTCAGCTTCGGCGCGTACGCGTGCGCCGCCGCGAAGCCGCCGGCGACGACCATCAGGTTCGAGTACTGGAAGGTCTCGCCGAACTTCGTCGTCGGCTTCATCGTCGCCATGCTCGCCAGGCGCTCCTCCGGCGGCGTCTTGCCCTCGAAGACGAACTCGAGATCCTGGCGTGGCATGCCGGTGCACGCGCAGGTCGTGTGCCGCATGCGCGCCGCGCGCGTGGTGGCCTCGTCGCCGAGCGCGAACGACGGCAGCACGTCGATCACCGGCGTCTCCCAGTCGAACGTCCCGGCCTCGACCACGCGCGCCATCATGAGGGTGGTGAGCGACTTGCCGATCGACCCGATGATGAAGCGCGTGTTCGGCGTGACCGCGCCCTTCTTGCCCAGCTCGCGCACGCCGAAGCCCTTCTCGTAGACGATCTTGCCGCCCTGGACGATCGCGATGGCCGCCCCGGGGACGCCGGCGTCGACCCGCGCCTGCTCGATGAACGCCTCCAGCTCGGCGAGGCGCGCGGCGTCGAGCGTGTGCGCGGTCCGGCCGGCGAACGACTCCTTGTCCAGGCCGGGCACCTTGAAGCTCTCGACCGCGGTGCCGAGCTGGGCGCCGCGGCGCTCGAGCGTCGCCGTCTTGCCGTCGACGAGCGCGACGTACCAGGTCGCGCCCTTCTTGCGGGCGATGGCGACGACGACGCGCTGCTCGGCCGTCGGCGTGACGTAGACGAACTGGGCGACCGCGTCCCAGCCGTCGCGGGGCGGGAGATCGACGGCCTGCGCGACGGCGAGGTCGAAGCCGGGGCGGAGCGCGGCCCACGCGGCCGTGATCGCGGCGTCGCGATCGGCGGCGGCGAGCTCGACGAACGAGGCGGTCAAGTCGCCCTCGGGCGCGGTGAGCACGATGCGGTCGGTGTGCTCCTCGACCTTCCAGGCCGACGACGCGGTGAAGGTCGCGCCCGACGGGCTCGTGATGGTCTCGTCGGCGGTGAGGGTGCGGACGCGCGCGGCGGCGGCCGGCTTCACCGGCGCGGGCTCGCCGCTCGTCGTCGAGTCCGTCGGCGTGGTCGTCGCGGCGGTCGTTGCGGGTCGAGGACCGGCGCCGCCGGAGCAGGCGGCCGACAGGGCGGCGGCGAGGAGGAGGAGCGTGCGCATGGCGGCGAGCCTACCTCGCGCCGGGAGATGGCGAAGCCACGCGCGCCGGGCGATGATCGCCCCATGGGGAGAACGCCGCTCTTTGCCGGGGTCACGCGCGCGCTGCGCCTCGCGTGGGCCGCCGAGCGCTCGCGCACACCGGTCGCCGAGCTCGCCGGACACGTCGAGGCGCGTCGCGGTGTCACCCGCCGACGTGTGCTCGCGGGAGCGGCAGCGCTCGGCGGCGGGCTCGCGCTCGGGTGCGGACCCCGCGCCGCGCGGTCGGCGCCGCCCGGCGGTGGGCCGCGCATCGGGATCGTCGGCGGCGGCATGGCCGGCTTGAGCTGTGCGTGGCACCTGCAGGAGGCTGGCCTCCGCGCCGAGGTGCTCGAGGGCAGCGCGCGCGTCGGCGGGCGCATGTTCTCGGCCCGCGGCAAGTTCGGTGACGGCCAGGTCGCGGAGCTCGGCGGTGAGCTGATCAACAGCGATCACCGGACGATGCACGCGCTGGCCTCGGCGCTGGCGATCGAGCTCGACGATCTCCACGCCGGCGAGCCGGCCGGGCACGCCCGCGAGACCTTCTTCGTCGGCGGGCGGCGTTTGGCCGAGACCGCGCTCGCCGAGGCCTTCCGCCCGCTGGCGGCGCGCATGGCCGTCGCCATGGCCGGCGTCGACGACGCGAAGCTGGCTGAGCTCGACCGCGCGAGCATCGGTGAGTGGCTCGCGCGCGAGGCCGCCGGCTCGCCGCTGCGCGCGCTGCTCGCCGACGCGTACACCGGCGAGTTCGGGCTCGAGGCCGACGAGCAGTCGGCGCTCAACCTGCTGACGATGATCGACTACGAGGACCCCGATCACTTCCGCCTGCTCGGCGACTCCGACGAGCGCTACCACACGCGCGGCGGCAACGATCTGTTCCCGACCCGCCTCGCCGAGCGGCTGGCGACGCCGGTCGTGCTCGGCAGCCGCCTGGTCGCGATCGCCGCGACGACGGGCGGCGGCTACCGCCTCACCTTCGAGCGCGACGGCACCAGCTTCGAGCGCACCTTCGATCACGTCGTGCTCGCGATCCCGTTCACGGTGCTGCGCGAGGTCGACGTGCAGGTCGAGCTGCCCCCGCGCAAGCGACAGGTGATCGCCGAGCTCGCGTACGGCACCAACGCCAAGCTGATGGGCGGCTTCGCCACCCGACCGTGGCGCGAGCAGCACAACGCGAGCGGCACGGTCGTGACCGACGCCGGCCTGCAGTTCCTGTGGGACACCGCGCGCGGCCAGCCGGGCGCCGCCGGCATCCTCACCAACTACTGCGGCGGGCGACGCGGCGCGGCGCTCGATCGCGGCACCGCCGACGAGCAGCTGCGCGCGGCGCTGCCGACGATCGAGCGGATCTTCCCCGGCGCCGCCGCCGCGTACACCGGCACCGCGGTGCGCATGCACTGGCCGACGGTGAAGCTCGCGCGCGGCAGCTTCGCCTGCTACCGGGCCGGTCAGTGGGCGATGCGCGGCGCCGAGGGCGAGCGCGTCGGCAACCTGCACTTCGCCGGCGAGCACTGCTCGACGGAGTTCCAGGGCTTCATGGAGGGCGCGGCGGGGAGCGGCGCCACCGTCGCGCGCGTGCTCGTCGCGGAGCTGGCCGGGCGGCAGCTCGCGGTCGCGGGGTGAGACGCGCGGCTGGATTCACGACGCGCGCCGCGTCAGCGCGTGCTCGATCGCCGCGTGCAGCTCCTCCGGCGTCATCGGCTTGGCGAGCACGCGCTCGCCCATCTCGATCACGAAGTCGCGCGTCTCCTTGGTGAAGGCGCCGCCGGTGGTGAACAGCATCTGGTTCGCGAGGTCAGGAGCTCGTTCGTGGAGCGCATGGTGCAGCTCGGCGCCGGTCATCCCCGGCATCATCAGGTCCGAGATGATGAGGTCGTAGGTGTCCGCGGCGATCCGCGCGAGCGCCTCGGCGCCGCTGGTCGCGATGTCGACGTCGTGGAACCGGACGATGAACCGACGCAACGCGCGGAGCACGACCGGCTCGTCGTCGACGAGCAGGATGCGCCCGCGGCGCGTGCTCACCGTGAGCGCGGCGCCGCTTCGTGCATCTCGGGCCGGTTCGATCCGCGGCAGGAGCACGCGGACGGTCGTCCCGCTCCCGACCCTGCTCGAGACCGTGACCTCACCGTGGTGGGCGGAGACCAGCGCCTGCACGATCGCGAGCCCGAGCCCGCGCGCAAGGCCGACCGGCTTGGTCGTGAAGAACGGCTCGAAGATCCGGACCATGATCTCCGGCGGGATCCCTCGGCCGAGATCGCTGACCTCGACGACCGCGCGATCTTCGACGACGTCCACGACGATCCGGATCGCGCCCGGCGTCGACAGGTGGTCCATGGACTGGGCCGCGTTGAGCAGGAGCTGGGTGACGACCTGGCAGAGCTGTCCCGCGTGGCCGAGGACCAGGGGCGCCGCCCGGAAATCCGTGATGACGGAGCCCCGCAGGCTCAGCTCGTTCGCGGCGAGCTTGCGCGCGGAGTCGATCACGTCGATCAAGGACACCAGCTCGCGGTCCTGGCCAGGTCGTGCGAACGAGCTGAGGATGCCGACGATGTCTCGGATCCTGCTGGCGCCGAACATCGCGTCGTCCATCATGTCGGCGAGCTCGCCGCACGACGCCATGGCCGCGGCGGCGGCTTCCCGGAGGGTGCCCGGGTCCGCGTGCGCCACCCGCTCGAGCTGATCGCGGAGCTGGGGCAGCACGCTCTCCCGGACGAGATCGAGGTTGGCGTACGTGGCCGACAGCGGATTGTTGATCTCGTGGCCCAGGCCCGCCGTCACCGTGACCAGCGACGACACCCGCTCGGCCAGCGCGAGCCGCGACTCGATGAACCGCTGCTCGGTGACGTCGCGGAAGACGACGACGCCGCCGAGCGCGCGGTCGCCGTCGATGATCGGGGCGACGCTGTCCTCGATCAGGCGCTCCGCGCCGTCGCGCGGCAGGAGGATGACGCCGGCGCGCCCCACCCCCGTGTGGAGCACCGAGCGGTCACGGATGGCGTCCGCGATCGGTAGCCGCACGCGTTGCCGGGTCGCCTCCGAGAAGAGCGGCAGCACCTCGTCCACCGGCCTTCCCTTGGCCTCGTCGCTGCGCCAGCCGGTGAGCTGCTCGGCGACGGCGTTGAGGAACTCGACGCGGAGCTCGGGGGTCACCGCGATCACGCCGTCGCCGATGCTCCGCAGCGTCGTCGACAGCCACTGCTCGCGCGTGCGCACCTCCGCCTCGAGTCGGTGCTTGTTGGCGACGACCTCGATCGTGGTGAGCAGCTCGCGGTCGGCGTACGGCTTGAGCAGGTACGCGTGCGGTCCGCTCAGCTTGGCGCGTTCCAGGTGATCGCGGTCGGCGTACGCGGTCAGGAAGACGATCGGGATGTCGCCGCGCGCGCGGATCCGGCGCGCGGCCTCGATGCCGTCCACCGCCCCCTGGAGGTGGATGTCCATCAGGACGAGGTCGGGTGGACGCGACTCCACCGAAGCCACCGCAGCCTCGCCGGAGGTCACGCATGCGGTGACGTCGTGCCCGTTCGTGCGCAGGAGCGCCGCCAGCGCGTGCGCCACGAGCATCTCATCCTCCACGACCAGGACGGTGCTCATCGCCTCACGAGTCTACGTCGGGTGCGGGCGAACGCCGCCGGAACTCGATCGAAAACGTCGCGCCCGGGGTGTTCGAGACCGTGAGCGAGCCCCCGAGCTGCGCGGCCAGCGTCGTGACCACGACCATGCCCAGCCCGCGGGTCGTCGCCGGATCGAAGCCCTCCGGCACGCCGACCCCGTCGTCGGCGATCGTCAGACGCAGGTCGCCGGTGGTGGTCGCGACGGCGGACACGGTGACGGTTCCGGAGGGCCGCTCGCGAAACCCGTGCTTCATCGCGTTCGTCACCAGCTCGTTGACGATGAGGCCACACGGGATGGCCTGGTCGAGCGGCAGCGTGCACGACGTCGCTTGCACGCGCAGCTCGATCTGCTTGCCAGCCTTGCCGATCGAGCGCTCGATGGAAGCGATCAGCTCGTCGAGGTACGTCGCCATGTCGATGTCGGCGGCGTTCGGGGCCCGGTAGAGCTGATCGTGCACGAGCGCGATCGAGTGGATGCGATCGCGGCTCTCGCCGATCGCGCGGCGGACGGTCGCGTTCTCGGCCTTGCTGGCCTGCAGGCCGAGCAGGCTGGTGATCACCTGGAGGTTGTTCTTCACGCGGTGATGGATCTCGCGGAGCAACACGTCCTTCTCCGCGAGCGATGCGGACAGCGCGCGGGTGCGGTCGGCCACGCGCTCTTCGAGCAGGCTCAGGTGGAGGAGGTGCGCGTCCCATATCCAGGCCCGCGCGGCGATCGTCTGGACGAGCGTCACTTCGTCCGGGGTCCAGGCGCGCGGTTCGTGGGACGTCGCCCACAGGGCGGCCTGCCATCGCCCGTCCACGAGGAGCGGCACGCCGACGAGCGCGCGCAGCCGCCAGGGCGCGTACACGCTCTCGTACCTCGTTCGCGTCCGCGCGTCGGTCTCGGCGTCGTCGATCACGAGCGTTCGCCCTTCCCGCAGCTCGGTCTGCGTGTTCGAGCTGTAGCGCGAGAGCTGGAGCTCCACGTCGATCGGTTCGAGCGTGTGATAGCCGGCCCGGATGGTCGCGCGGTCGCGGTCGAGGTCGATCCTGGCGAAGAAGCAGCGCGACACCTGCAGGTGCTGGCCGAGCCGCGTGGTCACCACCTCGGCCGCCTCGTCGGGCGTCCGGGTCGCGCGCAGGTCGTCGTTCAGCGCCAGCACGAAGCGCTGATCGCGCTCGGTGTCGACGCTCCTCGCCTCGCGGCCGGTGACGACGAGCAGCATGGCGCCGAGCAAGGTGACGAACGCCAGCCCGCCGGCGAGCACGAACCACGCCTGCCAGCGCCGCTGCGTCGCGTCGCGGCTCACGTGGGCGGTCACGATCCAGCGCGCGCCGGCCAGCTCGAACTCGGTTCTCGAGATCCGAGCGCCCGTGTCCCGCGTGATCTCGTCGTAGAGCACCGCGCGCGAGCGTTCGTCGTGCCCGGCTTCGACGCGCAGGGCGAGGCCGCTGCGATCGACGCCGGCGAGCGTCTCGCTCAGGAGTGCGTCGATCCGGACCACGCTCGACGAGAGCCCCAGGAGCGCGCCGTCGCGGAAGACGGGGACGAGGATCAACAACCCCTTCGACGCCTCCGGCTGCTGCACGAGCTCGAGCGGTGGACTGAGCGCCGGCCCACGCGCGGTGACCGCCCGGCGGATGGTGTCCAGGCGCGTCGGCTCGGAGCCCAGGTCGAAACCGAGCACCCGATCGGACTCACCCGCGGGGGCGATGCGCGTGACGGGGTAGTACGCGGCGCGCTCGGCGGCCTCGGTGAGGGTGCCGGCCGCGGTCCGCTCCAGGATCGGTCGCTCGAACGTGGCGCGAGCCTCGCGCGGGACGTACGCGACCCACGAGATGGCCTCGATGCCGGGGTGGCGCGCGAGCGGCGAGCGACCGAAGGCCTGGAAGTCCGACGTGGTCACCTCGGTGCTCCCCTCGTAGAAGCTCGCCGTTGCGGCGCTCACGTCGACCTGGCGTTCGAGCTGACGTTCGAGCGAGCGCTCGATGACGTGGGCGCGCCGGAGGAGCTCGGTGCGGAGCTGGGTCGACTCCCAGTCGCTCGCCTTGCTGAAGAGCGCGGTGACGGCGACGAACCCGGTCGCGAGCGGGAGGGCGACCGTCAGGCGGCGGGGACGCCAGACGCGTTCGGGCCGCCCCACGAACGCCAGCAGGACCGGCGCGACCAGCAGCGTCCCGATCACGTCGCCGACCCACCACGTGCACCAGCTGAACAGGATCGCATCGGGCGCGATGATCCCCGCGAGCCCGAGGATCCCGACGCCCCAGGTGGCGGCGACGGTGCAGGCGATCGGGCCTGCGCTGGCGACGAACCGGAGGATGTCGGCGTCGCGATCGAGCGCCAGCGGCGTGGGCGTGACCCGGCGGACGAGGCGCGCGGCGAGCCCGGCCTGGGCGGCGGCCCCGAGGCCGATGCCGAGCGCGATCGCGACGGAGCGAGCGATGGTCGCGACGGAGCTGCCGTCGTACCCCGTCCCGACGTTGACCGCGAACGAACCGACGAGCACGCCGAGCAGCGAGGCGCGCGGGCCGAGGAGAACCGCGACGAACGCGACGCCCGCCGCCGGCCAGATCGCGGTCGCGTACCCCGGGGGAATCGCCATGAGGAGGGCGAGTCGTCCGGCGATCGCGTAGGCGGCTGCGACCGCGACCACCGCGAGCGCGGATCGCGCGAGCGATGACCGAGCCATGGCGAGAGGGTATCGCGTCGTGATCGAACGCGCGTCGCGGACGGTCACCCGCATCGGGTGATCGCGCCCGTGGCCGTCAGCCGGCGACGGCGAGCAGCGCGGCGGCGCGCCCGGGGATGTGCCAGCCGTCCTCGGTGACGACCGGCAGCGCGCCGGCGCCGCCGTAGCGCGCGCCTTCGCTCGACCAGACGAGCGTCCACCCGCGGCGATCGGGGGGCGCGAGCAGGGGCTCGGCGGGGACGTCGCGGAGGTCGTGGCCGAGGTTGACGATCAGGAGCCTGTCGCCGGCCGGCGTCTCGCCCGGGAAGCGCAGGACCAGCGCGTCGTGGCCGAGGGTGGCGCCGGTGGCGCGGCGAGGCAACGTGCGGCGGAGCGCGAGGAGGTCGGCGTGGAGTCGCCACACGCCGCGGTGCGGCTCGCGGTCGCGTTCGCGGAGGTCGAGGCGCGCCCGCTCGAACGTCTCGCGCGCGCACGGGTCGGGGAGCGCCTGCTCGCGCTCGTAGGCGACCACCGACGGGAACTGGCGCATGAAGGCGGCGCGCCCCTTCGTGACCAGGCCGCCGAGCTCGCCGGCGTGATCGACGAAGTAGAGGAACGGCGACGAGGCGGCGTGCTCCTGGCCCTGGAAGAGCATCGGCGTCGAGGGCGCGAGCAGGAGCAGCGCCGTCAGCGCGCGGTACGCGCCGGCGGCGGCGAGCTTGTCGAGGCGCGCGCCGTCGGCGCGGCGGTTCGCGACCTGATCGTGGTTGTCGAGGTAGATGACGAAGCGCGCGGGCGCCAGGTCGAAGACCGCCTGGTGGAGGAAGCCGTGGCGCACGACCGCGAGCAGCTCCTGCGCCGTGCCACGGTAGTCGCGCATGTACGCCTCGTGCCGGCCGGTCAGCGCGCCGTACGCCGCGTGGTGGTAGTCGTCGTTCCACAGGGCGTCGACTCCGTACTCGCGCAGGAGGCGTACGTCCTGGTGCTCGTGCTCGGCGACGATCCAGATCCGGCGATCACCGCCGGCGGCGCGCGCGGCGCGGACCACGGCGGCGACGATGTGCTCGGCGGTGTCGTCGAAGATCCCGTGGATCGCGTCGAGGCGCAGCCCGTCGAGGTGGTACTCGTCGATCCACATCGCCGCGTTGGTCGTCAGGTACTCGCGCACCGGCGCCGACGCCATGTCGAGCGGATCACCCCAGTCGCCGGCGTGACGCTTGGTCGTGTACTCGGCGAACTGACCGAGGTAGTTGCCGTCGGGGCCGAAGTGGTTGTAGACGACGTCGAGGATCACGGCGAGGCCGAGGCGGTGCGCGGCGTCGACGAAGGCGCGGAGGTCGTCGGGGCGGCCGTAGAGCCGCGTCGGCGCGAACAGGTCGACGCCGTCGTAGCCCCAGCCGCGCGCGCCGGCGAAGTCGGCGACCGGCATGACCTCGACGGTCGTGATGCCGAGCTCGGCCAGCGCCGGCAGCTCGCGCGCCGCGGCCGCGAACGTCCCCTCGGGCGTGAACGTACCGACGTGGAGCTCGTACACGACCTGATCGTCGGGGGCCCCGCGCCACGCGCCGTCGCGCCACGCGAACGCGCGCGGATCGATCACCTCGGAGGGGCCGTGCGGACCCTCGGGCTGGAAGCGCGACGCCGGATCGGGGACGAGCAGCGCGTCGTCGTCGAGGCGGAAGCGGTAGCGCGTGCCGGCCTTCGCCGTCGCGCATGCGCCTGCGAAGTAGCCGCCCGTCTCGGGCGCGAGCACGACCTCGGGGCCGCGCTCGACGACGAGCGTCACGCGCTCGCGTCGGGGCGCCCACACGCGGAAGTGCACGCCGTCACCTTCGATGAGCTCCGCGCCGATCGGCCGCCGTCTCGTCATGTCCTCGTCACCCTCCTCGCCCGAGCAGGGCGACCGGAAATCCCGACCACAGCGTCTCGACGGGCACGTGCCCCCCGCGGACGCGCTCGCCGGTGATCACGTCGGTCCAGGCTCCCGGCGCGCCCGGCAGGTCGACCGCGGTCTCGCCCCACACGACGGCGCGCGCGGTCCAGCGCGGCGCCACCGCGACCAGATCGTCGCCGCGGGCGAACGCGATCACCCGCGCTTGCTCCGGTCCGCTCACCACGACGCGGCGGTACGGCGCCGCGAAGCGGTCGGGGTGGGCGGCGCGCGCCGCGAGCGCGCGCTGGACGAGGCGGCGCTTCGGCGAGTCCAGGGCCGCGAGGGCCGTCGGGTCGACGGGGCGGCGGTTGTCGGGATCGACGAGGCTGGTCTCCCAGACCTCGGTGCCCTGGTAGATGTCGGGGACGCCAGGCGCCGCCAGCTTGATCAGCGTGCGCGCGAGCGACGTGCGATGCGCGCCCGGATCGATCTCCAGCACGAATCGCTCCACGTCCTCGAGGAGCTCGGTGTCGGCCATCACCGCCTCGACGAAGCGCGCGACGGACGCCTCGTAGGCGGCGTCGGGCCGCAGCCACGACGTGTGTCGCTTGGCCTCGCGGCAGGCCTTCTCGAGGTACGCGCCCACCCGCTCGGGGCTGATCGGCCATGCGCCGACGAGCGTCTGCCACAGGAGGTACTCGGTCGGGCGATCGGGGAGGTCGCCGCTGCGGTGGCGCGCGGCGCGCGTCGACCAGCGGGCGACCGCGTCCCGCCACGCCGGCGCGACCTCCGAGATCGCGCACAGGCGGGCACGCACGTCCTCGGAGCGCTTGGTGTCGTGCGTGCTCGACGCCAGCAGCGTGGACGGCGGCGCGGCGGCGAGCGCCGCGTGCAGCTCGTCGAGCGTCGTGGCGAACCGGCCGGGCTCGCGTCCGACCTCGCACAGCGCCGCCAGGCGGAGGTCGCGATACTGGTGCGTGTCCTCGATCCCCTTGGCCGTGACCGCGCCGGTCGTCTGCTGGAAGCGGAGCGCGAGCTCGCAGTCCGACAGGAGCGCCTCCTCGAGGAGCGCCCACAGGCGAGGGGTGACCTCGGGCCGGTGCGCGCTCGCGGCCGCGAAGGCCTCGGCCGTGATCTCGCGATCGCGCGCGCTCGCGGGCTGGCCGCCGCGCACGTAGGTCCGGTACACCGGGTAGCTCACGAGCAGCTCGGTGATCGCCGCCTCGAGCTCCCGCGCGCTCACGTCGCGCAGCATCGGCTCGGCCGCGACCAGCGTGCGCGCCAGCGCGACCAGGCGCGCGCGCTCGCTGGCGAACAGCGCCTCGACGACGTCGAGGCGGGCCTGCCGCGCGTCGTCGGGCGCCTCGCGCCACGCCGCCCACAGCTCGTCGAGGATGGGCTCACCCGCCGGATCGAGGAAGACACCGTCGACCCGCGCGAGGTGCTCGTAGCCGGTGGTGCCGTCGATCGGCCACGCCGGCGGCACGCGCTCGTCGGGCGCGAGGATCTTCTCGACGACGATCCACGCCGAGGGCGCGCGCGCGCGGAGGCGGTCGAGGTAGCCGGCCGGATCGAGCAGGCCGTCGACGTGATCGACGCGGACGCCGTCGATCAGGCCACGCTCGATCCACCCCAGCACGCGCGCGTGGACGTCGTCGAAGACGCGAGGGCGTTCGCAGCGGAGCCCGGCGAGGGCGGCCACGTCGAAGAAGCGGCGGTAGCCGAGCTCGTCGAGCGCGTTGCGCCAGAAGCCGATGCGCCAGTTCTGCCGCTCGAGGAAGGCGTCGAGCCGGGACGGCGCGCGCGCGATCGCCGCCAGCTCGTCGTCGAGCGCGGCCGCCGCCGCCGGCTGCTCCGCCAGGTGGCGCGCCAGCAGGCTCTCGATCGCGCGGTGATCGCGGTGGCGCCGCACCGTCGAGTCGTGGTCGGTGGCGTTGGGCGCGGGCAGCGCGCCGAGCGCGTCGGCGAGGAACGCGAAGCCGCTGTCGCGGGTGCGCGCGGCCGCTGCGCCCATCGGCTCGGCCAGCGAGCGCGGCGCGACCGGGAAGCGATGCTCGTGATAGTGGACGGCGATACGTACGCCGCTGCGCACGATGCGCAGGACGCCGGAGGCCAGCGTGTCGGCGTAGCGCTCGCCGAGCACCGGCAGGAGCACCCGGTTGTCGGCGTCCTCGCCGGGGTGCCAGTCGACGTCGAAGTAGCCCGCGTAGCGGCTCGACCGGCCGTGCTCCAGCACGTCCTGCCACCACGCGTTGTGCGGGCCGACCGCCATGTGGTTGGGCACGATGTCGACGAGCACGCCCAGGCCGCGCGCTGCCAGCTCGCGACACATCGCCTCGAAGCCCTCGTCACCGCCGAGCGCCTCGCTCGCCCGGTGATGATCGACGACGTCGTAGCCGTGGGTGGAGCCGGGCGCCGCCTCGAGCACCGGCGAGAGGTAGACGTGGCTGATACCGAGCTCGGCGAGCGCGTCGGCGTGGCGCGCGACGTCGGCGAAGCGCATCGTCGCGCCAAGCTGGAGCCGGTAGGTGGCGCGCCGCGCCTTCACGTCGGCGCCTTTCGCCAGACCGCCAGCGAGCGCGGCGGCAGCTCCAGGATCGCGCGCGGCGTCTCGACGAAGCCGGCGTCGGTGTCGAAGACGAGCTGCCACCGCCCCGGCGGCAGGGTCGGCGTGATCGGCGCGGCGCCGGCGTGGACGAAGACGAAGAACTCCTCGTCCTGGCCGTGGAGGAGGACGCCGACCGACGCCCCGTGCTTCCAGTCGGCCTCGCGCATCGCCGCGCCGTCGGCGCGCACCCAGTGGATCTCCTTGGGCGAGTGGAACCAGCGCCGTCGGCGGAAGACCGTGTGGTTGCGGTAGAACGCGATCAGCTTGCAGGTGAAGTCGAAGAGATCGCGATCGGCGTGCTCCCAGTCGAACCACGACAGCTCGTTGTCCTGGCAGTAGCCGTTGTTGTTGCCGCGCTGGGTGCGGCCCAGCTCGTCGCCGGCGAGCAGCATCGGCACGCCCTGGGAGAGGAGCAGCGTGGCCAGGAAGTTGCGCTGCTGGCGCGCGCGCAGGGCGAGGATCTCGGGGTCGTCGGTCTCGCCCTCGACGCCGCAGTTCCACGAGCGGTTGTCGTCGGTGCCGTCGCGGTTGTCCTCGCCGTTGGCCTCGTTGTGCTTGTGGTTGTAGCTGACGAGGTCGCGCAGCGTGAACCCGTCGTGGGCGGTGACGAAGTTGATGCTGGCGTAGGGCTGCCGCGCGCCGACGTCGTCGTACAGGTCGGCCGACCCGGTGAAGCGCGCGCCGAAGTCACCGAGCGCGCCCTTGGTCCCGCGCCAGAGGTCGCGCACGCCGTCCCGGTAACGCCCGTTCCACTCCGACCAGATCGGCGGGAACCCGCCGACCTGATAGCCGCCGGGACCGAGGTCCCAGGGCTCGGCGATGAGCTTGACCCCGCGCAGCACCGGATCCTGGTGGACGAGCTGGAGGAACGTCGCGAGCCGATCGACCTCCTCGAGCTCGCGGGCGAGGGTCGCGGCGAGGTCGAAGCGGAAGCCGTCGACGTGCATCTCCTGCACCCAGTAGCGCAGCGAATCCATGATGAGCTGCAGCACGTAGGGCTGCCGCATGTGCAGCGAGTTGCCGGTGCCGGTGGTGTCGAAGTAGTAGAACGGGTCCTCGGGCGAGAGCCGGTAGTACGCTTGGTTGTCGAGCCCCTTGAACGACAGCGTCGGGCCGAGATGGTTGCCCTCCGCGGTGTGGTTGTAGACCACGTCGAGGATCACCTCGATGCCGGCGCGGTGCAGCGTGCGGATCATGTGCTTGCACTCGGCGATCGCGGCGCCGATCGTTCGCCGCGACGCGTACTCGTCGTGCGGCGCGAAGAAGCCGACCGTGTGATAGCCCCAGTAGTTCCGGAGCCCCTGCTCGAGGAGCTGGCCCTCGTGCACGAACTGGTGGATCGGCAGCAGCTCGACGGCGGTGACGCCCAGCCGCTTCAGATGATCGATGGCGGCCGGGTGGGCGAGCCCGAGGTACGTGCCGCGCAGGGCCGGCGGGATGTCCGGATGGCGCGCGGTGAAGCCGCGCACGTGCACCTCGTAGAGCACGGTGTCGTGCCACGGGATGCGCAGCCGCCGATCGTCGCCCCAGTCGAACCACGGATCGATGATCGTGGCCCGCAGCATCGACGGGGCGCTGTCGGTGTCGTCGCGTTCCGTGGGCGCGTCGTGGCGATGGCCGAAGAGCGCCGGACCCCACTCCAGCGAGCCGGCGACGGCGCGCGCGTACGGGTCGAGCAGCAGCTTGTGCGGGTTGCAGCGCAGCCCGCGCGCGGGATCCCACGGGCCGTGGACGCGGTAGCCGTAGTGCTGCCCGGCGCCCACGCCGGCGAGGTACGACGTCCACACGTTGCCGGCGTCGCGCACCAGCTCGATCCGCTCCTCGCGCCCGTCGGTGAAGAGGCACAGCTCGACCTTCTCGGCGACCTCCGAGAACACGGCGAAGTTGGTGCCGTGTCCGTCGAAGGTCGCACCGAGCGGATAGTTGCGGCCCGACGCGATCTCTCTCACGAGTACCGGGAAAGGATACGCGCGAATCGGGTTCGCGACACCCGGCGTCCCGATCGGATCGTCCGCGGCGCTTCCCTCAGCGATGGAAGTACGCGAGCGCGAACGGCGCCCGCCGCGCCGTGCCCGCGGCGTCGAAGCAGCGGACGTTGACGCGCAGGTCGGTGCCGACGTTGTACCAGGCGTGCGGCTTGCAGTAACCGGCGTCCGAGCCGTACGCGGTGACGTGCGCGTGCGAGCGGCTCGACGAGAGCCCGGCGAAGGTCACGTGGTGCGTCGACAGCCCGCCCCAGGTGTACTCGCCCGCCGTGCGCGCGCCGCCCGACGAGCTCCAGGCGAACGACGCGTTCGGCGTGTAGCTCGCGGCCGACGACGTGCCGGCGTAGGCGAAGCCGCCCGGCGCGTCCGGCGCCGTGGCCGCGACCGTGTAGGTGAGCTCGAAGCCGCTGTCGGCGAGCGCGCCGGTGGCCGCGTCGTGGCATCGGACGTGGACGTGACCGCCGCTGTACGAGAACAGCTTGCAGCGCGTGGCGCCCGCGCCCGAGGCGGTGACCATCACGTTCGACGGCGTGCCGCCCTGACCGGAGAGCGTGATGCCGTAGGTGCCGGGGGCCGTACGACCGAGGAGCACGCTGCCGCCGCTGGAGCTCGCCGAGTCGCGGAGCGTCGTCCCGCTGCCGCCGAACGACAGCCACGCGCGACCGGCCACGCCGGTGACCCGGCGATCGTGGACGAAGCTGGCGACGAAGCGCGCGTCGGCGGGCGCGCCCGCCGGCGTGAAGCAGCGGACGTAGACCTCGAGCTCGCTGGTCGGCCCCACCGCCTGGCGCTCGTACTTGCACCAGGCGTTGCCGTCACCGTAGGCGGCGACGTGGACGACGGCGCCGAGCGCGCCGGCCTGGCGGGCGAAGCGAACGCGGTACTGGCCGAGGGCGAGGCGCGTGATGCGGTTGGCCCAGCCGGTCGGGTTGTAGGCGTACGGCGTCTGCGCGTCGTAGTCGCCGGTCTCGGCGTGGGCCCACACCCAGCCGGAGGCCAGCACCGGGTGCGGCTCNNGCGGCGCGCACCACGAGCCGCAGGCCGTTGCTCGCGTACGCGAGGTCGACGATCGCCTCGCGATCACCGACGCGGGTCACCGTGAGCGACGTCGCCGTGCCCGCCGTGCGCGAGTCGAACGAGCCACCGTGCGGGTCGCTGTACGTGATGAAGCCGTCGTAGGCGTCGCCGTTCCAGGCGAGCTGGACCGTGGCGGTGGCCGCGGCGCCGTTGGTGCCGACCAGGGTGGCCGTGCCGCTCATCGAGGTCACGCGCGATCCCGAGCCGTCGACGAACGTCTCGATGCCGCCGCCGGTCACGAGGCCGGCGTTCTGGTACTCGACGACCGAACCGCCGCCGGTGCGCCAGCGGTTGAGCTGCACGACCTCGCCGGGCAGCGCGTCGAGCGGGCGCGCGAACACGTCCTGATCGTAGGTGTCACCGGCGACCAGGTTGGAGGCGAGCGACTCGAAGGTCGCCAGCGAACCGTCGCCGGCGAGGGTGAGGCTATTACCGCTGTGCTGGTCGGTCGGGCCGCCGTCGGGCTGGGCGGTCAACCGCTGCGTCGTGCCCATCCACCGGTCGTGGACGAAGACGTCATCGTTGAAGGTGTCGATCGGATCGAGCGAGGCGCCGCTGGCCCAGAGCACCAGCCGGCCGTCGTCGCTGAGCGCGAGGTCGCTGCTGCTCAAGCTCGACACGGGGGACCCGCCGGTCGTGCGCTGCACCAGCTCGAGCGTCGAGGTCAGCCGATCGAGCACGGCCATCCGGTGATCGGAGCCGTCGAGCAGGAAGTAGCGCGCGTCGGGCGTCATCGCGCCGATCGGATCCGACGCCCAGCGAGGCTCCTCGACGCCGCTGGGCTTGCGGAAGAGCGACTCGATGGCGCCGGTCGAGAGGTCGCGCAGCAGCGCGACGTCGACGTAGTCGTCGATGTTCTCGTAGGTGTAGGCGAGCTTGCCGCCGTCGGCCGAGAGGAAGATCTTGCCGCGCAGCGCGACCCGGCTGGAGAGGATGGCGCCGTCGCGGCCGCGGGTGCCGAGGTCGATGCGGTTCTTGGCCCGGTTCCAAACGTAGGCGTCGAACGTGCCGTTGGTGTCGATCGGATCGAGGGCGGCGTAGGTCACGAAGCCGACGTGACCGCCGCTCGCCGAGATGGCGAGGCCGCGCCACGCGACGGTCCCGAGGTACACGGAGGTCCACACGCCGGTGGTCCGGTCGAGGTAGTAGACGCCGGCCGCGCGATCGGCGCCGGTGCCGCCCGTGTTGATCGAGAGCGCGATCGCGTTGCCGTCGGCGCTCAGGCGCGCGTCGAGGATGCGATCGCCGGGCAGGCTGACGACGGTTCGCGTACCGGTGGTGCGATCCATCAGCCAGAGCGCCTGGCTGGTGCCGTTGCTCGCGGTGTAGAGGACGAGCCGACCGTCGGCGCTCACCGCGCGCGCGCGACCCCCCGCGGCGTAGGCGCCGGAGCGCAGGCTGATGCGCTCGATCGGCGAGAGCTCGACGTGCTGATCGGCGTCGCCGAGCTCGGCCTCGTCGAGGCATGCGGTGGTGGAGCCGGCGAGGGCGCAGAGGCCCAGGAGCGAGACGATGCGGGCGGGCGAGCGAGACGACATGAGTTCCTCCGTTGTTGCCCGTGCCGACGAAGGACGGACTCGATCTTCCCGTGCATCGTCCGGACGCTTTTTTCGGGAAGAAGCCAGCGCGCGGACGTCGACCGGGCATGACCTACCTCGAGACCTGGAAGCAGATCGCCATCCAGCTCCATCGCTCGGAGCGCTGGTGTCGCAACATGGCGCAGCGCGAGATCGCGCCGCTGCCGGTCTATCGCGTGGGCGGCGTGGTCCGGATCGACCTGGCCGACCTGCAGGCGTGGCTCGGCCAGGAGCGCGAGCGCACGATGGCGCGCCCGGCGCCGCTGCCGATGATCGCCTGAACGGACGGCGCCGTCGCCCGGCCTCGGGTTATGTTCCGGCCAGCGCCGGACCGGCCGGTGCGGTGGCGTCATGTCGAAGGTAGCCAGCGCGGACTCTGCGGACGGGGACGTGATCCCGATCGCCGGCGCGCGCGACCGGCGCCGTCTCGACGAGCTGACCCGCGCGCACCAGCCGACGCTCCTGGCCGTCGCGCGCAAGCTGTGCCGCTCGGGGTTCGACCCCGACGACCTGGTGCAGGACGTCCTGATGAAGACGGTCGCGAACTTCGATCGGCTGCCGGAAGGCATCAACCACGTGGCGTGGATGACCCGCGTCATGCACAACCTCTTCATCGATCAGGTGCGCCGCCGCGCCAAGCGCGAGACCTCGCCGATCGACGAGAACGTCGTGCAGGCCCCGGTCCCGGAGGATCGCGCGTGGTGGGAGTCCCTCGACGCCGAGGACATCCGCGCGGCGATGCCCAAGCTCCCCGACGAGCTGCGCGCCGCGTTCGAGCTGTTCGCCTTCGAGGGCCTCTCCTACAAGGAGATCGGGGTGCGGCTCGGTGTCCCCGTGGCCACGGTCGGCACGCGCGTCCTGCGTGCGCGCCGCCGCCTTCGTGTCGTCTTCGGCGGACCGGGACGCGACGGCGACGGCGACTGACGCGCCGCCTGTATCGTTGGTGGTGGGCACGACAGATCGTGCGTGGCCGGCGTGGTATCCCGGCCGTGCATGTCGTTCTCCGTCCATCGCTTCGCCCTGCTCGCCGCGCTGGCCTGCGGCTGCGGCGGCGACGGAGGAGGAGGAGACGACGACGCGAGCGCGGGCGACGCGAGCGCGGGCGACGCGAGCGCGGGCGACGCGAGCGCGGGCGACGCGAGCGGCGGGATCGACGCCTACCGTCCGCCGGGTTCGCCGGCCGCGGGCGCGCACGGGCTCGCGTACTTCCGGTACGAGAGCCACGCCGAGGTGCTGTCCACGCCGGCGATGAGCACGGCGGAGGGCAGCACGATCGTCGTCAGCGTCGGCCGCGGCAGCGCCGGCGCGTTCGTCCCGCCCACGGACAACCGCGGCAACGGCGCGTACCCCCAGCTCGGCACGGTGCACCGCTACACGAACTGGCCGGGCTCGGGTACCGCGCTCTACGCCCGCACCGGCGCCACCGGCGGCGGCGGGCACGTCGTCCAGGTAGGCACGCCGTACGACGACGAGATCACGATGGCCGCCGTCGAGGTGATCGGCGGCGCGCGCATCGCGGACGTCGCGTGGCGCGAGGTCCTCGCGCCGGCGCCGCTGACCAGCGCGCCGGTCACGACCGCGGGACCGGCGACGCTGGTCGCCTTCTGGTGGGGTGACGCCGGCGCCGAGGGACCGAAGACGGCGGTGCCGGGGGACGGCTTCGTGCGGGTCGACGCGATCCTCGACGAGGGCTCGCTCGTGCAGGCCGCCGCCGCCGTTCGCGACGTCACCGCCGCCGGGACCTACACGGTCACCTGGACGGCGACGCCGGTCCAGGGCGCGCAGCTCTGGCTCGTCGCTGTCGACTGACCGCGCGGGGCGGGAGTCAGAACTCGTAACCCGCGCGCATGGTCAAGCCCCACGTGTGCATCCCGGCGAACTCGCGCTCCTGCGGCTGCAGCGGATCGATCAGGATGAGATCCGGGTTCATGTTCAGCCGCAGGGTCCCGCGTACGTCGGCGACGAGCCCCGGGACGCCGAGCTCCTCGAAGCGGTAGGTCACCCCGAGGCCGATCGGCAGGGTGAAGAGCGTGTCGGCGTCGTTCAGGCCGGTCGAGCTGGTCTCGAAGTCGGCGCCGGACACGTCGTAGCGGCGCCAGCCGAGCGCCGCGAACGCGTACGGTCGGAGGGCGAGGTCGCGCACCATGTGCACACGCGCGCCCGCCTCGATCGTCGTGCCGATCAGCGTCCCGCTGGAGTCGTCGAGCCGGGAATCGATGTCGGCGGCCGAACCGATGTACCCGAGCTCGACCGCGATCCGGCTCTGCAAGCCCATCACCACGCGCAGATCCCAGAGGCCGCCCACGCCGCTGACGTCATCGGCGGCCTGCGAGACGAACGTCTCCGCGCCGAAGCCGCCCATGACGGCGAGGCCACGCCCGAACAGCGAATCGGTGGTCTCCTCGTACACGGCACCGGCGAGCTCGCCGGTCTCCCGCGCGAGCTCGCCGGCGGCCTCGCCGACGTCCTCGGCTTCGTCGCCGACGTCCTGGGCGAACGCGACGCCGGCCGACGCCAGCATCACGATCCCGCTCGCCAGTACCTTCCTCGGTCGCATGACACTCCTCCTGGTTGGTTCCACCAGCAGGGTTGCATCGGACGTGCCGCGCGGCACCCGCGGGCGATCGTGCTAGAAGTTCGCGGGCTCCTCGGGGAACGGGTCGCACTCGCAGACGTACGCATGCTCGTCGCTGTTGCACGGACGATCGTCCCACTGGCCCTGCTCGTCCATGACGACGCAATCCTGCCGGCCCATGTCGCCGTTGGTCGGCTGACCGACGCGCCACGGCGGGCCGTTGCCCGGGGGATAGCCGCCGGTGTCCTCGGCGGTGACCCAGCGCCACGCAAAGGTCGTCACGCGGTCCGAGACGCCGAGCCAGAGCCGCGAAGGGGCGAAGGCTGCGCGGATCGCCGCGCGTTCGCCGTCGTGCGAAAGCACGACGAGGTGGGTGTGGTGCGTGAACGTTCCGCCGGTCGTGTCGTCCGCGCAGTCGGCGCGGGCGTCGTCCCACGTGCCCCCGTGCTCGACGAGGCGATAGGTGCCGGCGCCGGCGGTCGTGTAGCCGGGTGGGCAGCTCGCGGGTCCGGGAGCGTCGTCGGTGGCATCGATCCCTCCGCCATCGGTGGGGTCGTCTGGGCGCTGCGCGTCGCCCGCGCCGTCCGGCCGGAACGCACAACCGCCGAGCACGACCACGACGATCGCCGACGAGCTCCATCCCACGCCGCCACACTAGATCAGGAGATCGTGGAGATCTCCATTCCTCACGGAAGCGGCGGATTCACTGGCCCGCCGCGGCTGTGCGTACGCGCACGGGTGCGGCGCCACGCGACCTCAGCACCGGCAAGAGCACCAGGCCGAGGACCCCGCAGATCCCCACGATCCCGTAGACGAACCGGCTCGCCGCGCTCGTCTCCTCCACCGCCCCGCCGCCGAAGACGGCGTCGACGAGGTTCCAGTTGAAGAAGCCGATGAGGCCCCAGTTGATCGCGCCGACGATGGCGACGACGAGCAACACCTTCTCGAAGATCCCGATGCTGTGAAGACCACGGTCGTCCATGACGAACCTCCTGGGCGACGCGCGTGCATCGGCTGTGCCTCCGGCTGCCGGTGTGTCGCACGCCACCGACGCTGCTCCTCGAGCGCTCTGGCACGGACGTTGAAGCGTTCCCGTCCGCCATGTCGAACCGGGTCTTGTGGCGGGCGCTCTTGATCCTCCTCGCCGCCGCCGCCGCCGGCTGCACGGAGCCCGGCGGGCGCTCCGGCCCGGACGCGCCGACCGGCGGCGACGCGTCGCCCGTCGACGTGCCGGACTCGACGGTCGAGGCTGGCAGCGACGCCGCGAACGACGCCGACCTCGCGGATGCCACCACGGTCGACGCGCCGATCGACGCGCCGATCGACGCGCCGATGGACGCAACGATCGACGCGTCGGCGTCGGGGCAGTTCCGCACGGTCGGCGCCCTCGCACAGCCACGCCTCCAGCACGCCGCGGCGCTCTTGCCCGATGGCCGGGTGCTCGTCGTTGGCGGCATCGTGCGCGACCTGACCGACCCGGAAGCGACCTGGAGGCCGACGGCGCACGCCGAGGTGTTCGACCCGACGACCGAGCTGTTCTCCGCGGTCGCGCCGATGGCGCTCCCGCGCAGCCGGCCGCGCGCCACGGCGCTCGCCGACGGCCGCGTGCTCGTCACCGGCGCGGCGACGGTCACGACCGGGTTCGTTGCGACGACCGAGATCTTCGATCCGGCCACGAACACGTTCGTCGCCGGCCCCGACAACCTGGCCGTGCACCGGGTGCACACGGCGACGCGGCTCGCCGACGGTCGCGTGCTGGTGGCCGGCGAGAGCGTCGAGGTGTTCGTGCCCGCGTCCGGCAACTTCCAGCCCCTGCCACCGCTGAACCTGCTCTCGCCGTCCCACGAGGCGGCGCGCCTGGCGAACGGCCGCGTGCTCGCCTCCGGTGGGCCGCACCAGGGCAGCTCGGGCGGCGGCACGCGCGACGACGCCGAGGAGCTCGATCCGGCGACGGGCGTGTTCGCGGTCACCGGATCGATGGCGACCCCTCGCGCGTCGCATCAGCTCACCGCGCTCGCCGGTGGCGGCGCGCTCGCGACCGGCGGCTACCTCGGCCTGGGCGGCGCCATCGAGATCTTCGCGACCGCCGAGGTCTACGATCCGACCACGCGCGCGTTCACGCCGGCGAGCATGATGACCACGAGCCGCACGTCGCACGCCGCCGCGCTCCTCGTCGACGGGCGCGTCCTCGTCACCGGCGGCTCGAGCGACGGGATGGGTACGGCGCCGGACAACATGTTCGCGACCGTCGCCACCGCCGAGCTCTTCGATCCGTCGACGCGGACGTTCAGCCCCACCGGCACGATGGCGACCCCGCGCGCGGGCCACACGACGACCCGCCTGCAGGGCGGACGCGTCCTCGTCGTCGGGGGCGCGGCCGTCCTGGGCGGACCGGTCGCCTCGCCCTCCGCCGAGGTCTACCAGCCCTGATCGCCTCGTCGGCCGGCGACCGACCTCGCCGCCAGGTGCCGCGCCGAGCCGCGGATCGACGGGCGCGCGTCAGTTCGTAGGAAGCGACGGCGTCACGCCCATCTCGGTGAGGAGATGATCGGCGCCGTCGACGAGATCCATCGTCCACAGCACGTAGCGGATGTCGGCGTGGATCGACCGGGTGATGACCGGGTCGAACACGACATCCGACGACACGCTCTCGATGGTGCCGTCGAACAGGAGCCCGACGAGCTCGCCCCGGTCGTTGAGGGTCGGCGAGCCCGAGTTGCCCCCGGTGGTGTCGACGTCGGAGAGGAAGTCGACCGGCACCTCGCCGAGCGTCGGATCGGCGTAGCGGCCCCACTGCTTCGCCCTGGCCGCGTCGAGCAGCGCCTTCGGTGCGTCGAACGGCTCCTCGCCCTTGTCCTTGGCCGGGATCTCCGACACCACCGTGAACGGGCGGCCCTCGCCGCGCCGCTTCACCGTGCCGTAGGTCACGCGCAGCGTGCTGTTCGCGTCGGGCGCGAGCGCGCCGTCGAGGGCCTCGCGCATCGCGACCGCGTACTTCGGCGCGAGCAGCAGCCGCTCTCCGGCGCGGCGCTCGTTGCGCTCCTCGAGCTCCTTCAGGAGCGGGCGCATCGCGAGGGCCGCCTTGACGAGCGGATCCTTCGACGCCTTCAGCTTCCGCGACGTGCCCTTGGTCAGGAGCTCGAGCCGGACCTTCTCGTCGGTGAGCGTCGTGGCCTTGTACCACTCGGCGATGCGCCGATCGACGAGCGCCTCGTCCACCGCCTCGCCCTTCTTCGCGCCGAGCAGGGTCGCGAGCCACGGGCGCTCGGCCTCGGGCTCCGCGAGCGCGCGCATGAGGCCGAGCTTCAGGAACACGCGATCGATGTCGGGATCGAACGTCGACGCGACCTGCTTCTGCTGCGCGATCAGGTCGGGCAGATCGCGGTCCTGGAACCCGGCCTTGCGATCGGCGTCCTTCTTCTGCCGCTCCTCCGCCATGCGCACGAGCAGATGGGCGACCTGGAGCATCCCCGAGCCGCCGACGGCGCGGCTGAACACGTTGTCCTGCTTCGCGGTCTTGCGCTCGTCGACGAACGTCGCCTCGAGCGCGGCGATCGCCGCGGCGTACTCCTCGCGGCCCGCGCGCGCCGCCCAGGCGCGCACCTTCTCGTCGAGCGCCTGCTTGCGCGCCAGCGCGTCGCCGCGCTTCAGGCCCTCGAGCGTGCCCTGCTGGTTCTCGAGCGCGTTCTGCACGAACTGCTTGAACATGCCGGCCTTGATCGCGGTCATGCCGCCCTGCTTCTGCAGGCCGTCGAGCGCGTCGTACGCCTCCTGGATCTGCTCGATCCGGTACGGGAACGTGAAGTCGACGTCGAACTTCACCTCGGAGTAGGTGGTCACGCGCTCGGTGCTGCCCGGATACCCCGCGACCAGGACGAAGTCGCTCTCGGTGAGCGGCGCGCTCGCGATCTTCAGCCAGTGCGCCGGCTGGTAGGGCACGTTGCCCGGCGACGGCTCGGCCGACGAGCCGTCCCTGGCCACGTACGCGCGCAGGAACGCGTAGTCGCCGGTGTGGCGCGGCCAGGCCCAGTTGTCGATCTCACCGCCGTAGTTGCCGATCGAGCGGCGCGGCGCGTGGACCAGCCGCACGTCCTTGATCTCGAGCTGCTCGACGAGCTGGAGCTCGGCGCCGCGGTAGAAGCTCTCGACCTCGCACCGGATCCCGGGACGGCCCTTCTCGCACGCCGCGACGAGCGCCTTCTCGCGTCGCTCGATCTCCTGGGTCCGCTTGCCGGGGTCGGCGATGTCGGCGATCCCCTTCATCACCTCGTCGGTGACGTCGCGGGTGGCCCGGGTGACGTAGACGCGCTGCGCGGGACCCGCCGGCAGCTCGTCGGCGCGCGTCTTCGCCAGGTATCCGGTCTCGACGTAGTTGTGCTCCGGCGTGGCGTTCACCTGCAGCGCCGGCTGCACGCAGTGATGGTTGGTGATGATGAGCCCGTCGGCCGAGACGAACGAGCCGGTGCAGCCGCCGAGCGACACCACCGCGCCGAGCGGCGCGCCCATCGGATCGGCGAGCGCCGCCGCGTCGATGGCGACGCCCATCGACGTCAGGTTCCGGGCGTGGACCGGCAACGTCATCTGCCGCGGCATCCACATGCCGCCGGGGTTCTGGAAGGCGCGGCGGGCCGCGAGCGCCGGGTCGACCGGTGCGCTCGGCGCGCCGGTGCCGGTGCCGGTGCCGGTGCCGGTGCCGCCGGGCACCGTGCCGCCGCCGTTGACCTTGGGCCCTCGGCCGCCACAGGAGAGCATCGATGCGGACAGGAGCGCTGCGAGGATGCGTGGGTTCACGCGGGCTTCGTATCACGTTCCGCGCGTGCGTTTCCGCGCACCCTGTCTCGCCCGGGCGCACCGTGGCAGCCGCGCACAGCGCACCGCACCTTCCCGGCGCGACAAGTGCGTGTCGCGTCGCAAAGATTCGGACGGCGGGGAATGGGAACGGGGATTGAAAGACGCCCACGGACCGGAGCTCGTTCGCGTGGAACCATCTGTACCTGAACCGCATGCCGTCCTCGCTCCCGATGCCCGTGTCGTGGGTATCGGCGCGTCCGCCGGCGGCCTCGAGTCGCTGGAGCAGCTGTTCACCGCGCTGCCCGCCGACACCGGCATGGCGTTCGTCGTCGTCCAGCACCTGTCGCCGGACTTTCGCAGCATGATGGACGAGCTGATCTCGAGGTACAGCGAGATGCCCGTCATCGTCGCCCAGGACGGGATGCCGCTGCGCCGCGACCACATCTTCCTCCTGCCACCGCGCAAGGAGATGATCGTGCGCGACCGGCACCTGGTCCTGACCGACAAGGACCCCCACACCCTCTCGTTGCCGATCGACACCTTCCTGCGCTCGCTCGCCCACGACGTCGGCGACAAGGCGATCGCGATCATCCTCTCGGGCAGCGGCAGCGACGGGTCGCGCGGCGCGGTCGAGGTCCACAACGCGGGCGGGCTCGTGCTCGCCGAGGCGCCCGCGACCGCTCGCTTCGATGGCATGCCGCTGTCGGTGCTGGCCACTGGCGTCGTCGACCGAGCGCACTCGCCCGCCGATCTGGCGCGCGTCTTGTGCGGGCTTCCTCCCGCGAACCCGGCCGGGGACGAGGAGCCCGCGCTCAGCGACGATCCGGCGATGGACGGCGTGCTCCGCCTCCTGCGCGAGCACTTCGGCATCGACTTCTCGCTCTACAAGACCACGACCGTCGGCCGGCGGATCCAGCGGCGCCTGGATCTGATGCGCGTCGGCTCGATCCGCGAATATCTCGGGCAGCTGCGCGGCGATCCCCACGAGCTCGACGCGCTCTACCAGGATCTCCTGATCGGCGTGACGCAGTTCTTCCGGGATCCGCAGGCCTTCGATCAGCTCGAGCGCGACGTCCTGCCCAGGCTCCTCGAGGGGATCCCCCACGAGGAAGAGCTGCGGGTCTGGGTCGCGGGCTGCGGCACCGGCGAGGAGGCCTATTCGATCGCGATGCTGTTCCTGGAGGCGCTCGAGCGCGCACAGCGTCCCCTGCGTATCAAGATCCTCGCGACCGACGTGCACCAGCAGTCGCTCGAGGTCGCGGGCGCCGGCATCTACGGTGAGGAGCAGCTCTCGAACGTGAGCCCGGAGCGGATGGCGCGCTTCTTCACGCGGCGATCGAGCGGCTTCCAGGTCGCGCAGGACCTGCGCCAGATGATCGTCTTCGCCCGTCACAACGTCACCAAGGATGCGCCGTTCACGAAGATGCACTTCATCTCGTGCCGGAACATGCTCATCTACCTGCAGCCCCACGCGCAGCGATCGGTGCTGTCGCTGTTCCACTTCGGACTGGCGTCGGGCGGTGTCCTGTTCCTCGGGGCGAGCGAGAGCCCGGGCCAGCTGGCCGATGAGTTCGTGACGCTCGACGATCGCTGGAAGATCTACCGCAAGCGCCGCGACGTCCACCTGCTCAGTCAAGTGCGCTTGCCGCTGCACCGGCAGACGCGGCGCCCGTCCTCGTTCGAGATCTCGCGAACGCACGGCGCCGACCCGCTGATGCTGCAGACCTACGACCAGCTCCTCGATCGGTTCATGCCGCCGGGCCTCCTCGTGGACGAGGAACGGATCCTGGTCGACAGCTTCGCCGGCGCCGAGAAGCTCCTGCGCGTCCGGCGACGCCGGCCTTCGACCAACATCCTCGACCTGCTCGACGACGAGCTGCGCTCGGTCGTGGCCGGCGCGATCCAGCGCGCGTTCAAGGACCTGAAGCGCGTGTCCTACTCGGGCGTGCGCATCCCCACCGAGAGCGGCGAGCTCCGCTCGTCGGTCGTCGCCGAGCCGCTGGTCCACCCGCGCACCAACGTCCGCCACGTCCTGCTCACGTTCCCCGACCTCGGGGGCGAGGCGCCGGTCGCGCGCGAGGCCGCCGTTGCGTTCGAGGCGGACACCCCGGAGTCGATCCCCGCGGCCCAGGCGTCGCGCGATCGGCTCGACGGGCTCGAGGCCGAGCTCGCGTACACCAAGGAGACCTTGCAGGCGACGATCGAGGAGCTCGAGACGTCGAACGAGGAGATGCAGGCGACCAACGAGGAGCTGGTCGCGGCCAACGAGGAGCTGCAGAGCACCAACGAGGAGCTGCACTCGGTCAACGAGGAGCTGTACTCGGTCAACGCCGAGTACCAGCAGAAGATCCTGGAGCTCAAGGAGCTCAACACCGACATGACCCATCTCCTCGAGGGCACCGACGTCGGCACGGTGTTCCTGGACAGCGATCTGCGGATCCGCCGCTTCACGTCCCAGATCGCCGGCGTGTTCCGCTTCCAGCGCCATGACGTGGGTCGCGAGATCCGCGACTTCTCGCACAACATCGTGCGCCCCACGCTCATGGACGAGATCGCGCGGGCGCGATACGAGGGCGTGCACGTCGAGGACGAGGTCCGCGACCGCGACGGCAAGCCGTACTTCCTGCGCATCCTGCCCTACCGCGTGCGGCCGCAGGAGAACGGGCGCGAGCCCGGCGAGACCGACATCGAGGGCGTGGTCCTGACGCTGACCGACCTCAGCGCGCTCGACACCGCGCGCGCGCGGCTCCGCCAGCTCGCCGCGATCATCCAGTACAGTGACGACGCCATCATCGGCGCCGACCTCGACGGCACGATCACCTCCTGGAACCGGGGCGCCGAGCGGATGTTCGGGTTCGGCGCCGAGGAGGCGATCGGTCGCGATCTCCGCATCCTGATGTGGCCGGAAGCGGACGACGAGCTGGCGTCGATCCTCGCGCGGATCCAGGCCGGCGACCAGATCGAGCACGTGGGCGTCCTGTGTCGCCACAAGCACGGCGAGCGCCTCGATGTCTCGACCACGGTGTCGACCGTGCTCGGCGACGGGGGACAGATCATCGGGCTCTCGGCGATCGCCCGCGACATCTCGGCGGTGGCGGCGGCCAAGCGCGAGCTGGAGGAACGCCAGGCGAAGATCACGACGCTGCTCGAGCAGACCGCCGACGGCGCCAGCCGCCGCGAGCAGTTCCTCGCGATGCTGTCGCACGAGCTGCGCAACCCCCTGGCGGCGGTGATGAACGCGTCGACGCTGCTGGAGCGCCAGCCGTCGCCCGAGATCTTCGCCCGCTGCCAGCTGGTGATCGATCGTCAGACGCATCACATGAAGCGGCTCCTCGACGATCTGCTCGACGTCTCGCGCATCACGCGCGGCAAGTTCGAGCTGCGCGTCGCGGGGATGGAGCTTCGTCAGGCCATCGACGCGGCGATCGAGTCGGTCCAGCCGCTGTACGACGAGCGCGGCATCGACCTGATCTGCACGCTCCCCGAACGATCGATGCCGATGGTCGGCGACGGGAGTCGCCTCACGCAGGTCGTGGTCAACCTCCTGTCGAACGCGGCCAACTACTCGCCGCGGCAGAGCGAGGTCCGGCTGGTCGTGACCATCGACCATGGCCAGGCGGTGATCCGCGTGATCGACCACGGGATCGGCATCGAGGCTGACTTCCAGCAGAGGATCTTCGAGCTCTTCGTGCAATCCGAGCAGCGACTCGACCGCTCGCATGGCGGTCTCGGCGTCGGCCTGTCGCTGGCGCGTAGCATCGTCGAGCTGCACGGCGGCTCGATCGAAGTCGATAGCAAAGGCAGGAACATGGGTGCAGACTTTCGTGTGACGCTTCCGCTCGCGAACCAGACCACCGCCGACCCGGTCGCCGCGGTCACGCCGACCGGCAACGGCGAACGTCGCCGCATCGTCGTCGTCGATGATCAGGACGACTCGCGGGAGATGCTCAAGCTCCTGCTCGAGGCGCGCGAGCACGAGGTCATGGATGCCGCTGATGGGCCGACCGCACTCGAGGTGATCGAGCGGATGCGGCCTGACGTCGCGTTCATCGACATCGGCCTGCCGATCATGACCGGCTACGAGATCGCGCAGCGCATCCGCGCCCGGCGCGAGCTCGACGACGTCGTCCTCGTCGCCCTGACCGGCTACGGCGCGCCCGGCGACGTGGTCGCCGTGCGCGAGGCCGGCTTCGACGAGCACCTCATCAAACCCGCCGATCTCGCGCGCATCGAGCGCATCCTCCAGCGCAAGCCGGCCGCGGCGGTCGCGGCGAGCGAGCCCGACTAGGCCGTCATGCGCGGAGCCGAGCACATCCGGTCGGTGCGCGGCTTCGTGAGGCGATTCGTGCGCGGTTTCCTCGACGATGGGCTCGACGAGATCGCGGCGACGATGACCTACTACGCCATCTTCGCCGTGGTCCCGATGATCGCGTTCGTCCTCGCGCTAACGCTGTTGGTCGTGCCGGGCGACGTGATCGGGGACGCCATCGCCATGGCCACGCGGGTCCTGCCGCCCGAGGTCGGGCAGTTGCTCGCGGCCGAGGCGGACCGCACGCAGCGCGCGACCGAACCGTACGTCGCGGTGGCCAGCGGCGCGCTCGCGCTGTTCGGCGCGTCGCGCGGCACCGCGGCGCTGATCGGCGCCCTCAACCGGGTGTTCGGCCTGCGCGAGACGCGCCCGTGGTGGCGCCGCCAGGTGCTCGCGATCGGCGTCACGTTGCTCATCGCCGCCATGACCGTCGTGGCGCTCTCGCTGCTCCTCATCGGTCCCATCCTCGGGCCGTGGGTCGAGCGCCATCACCACGTGGGCAGCGCGGTCGAGATCGCGTGGAGCGTCGGCCGCTGGCTGGGGGCCGCGGCGGTGATGGCGCTGGTCTGGGCCACGCTCTACAAGCTCCTGCCCGATCACGACCTGCCGTGGCGTACATTCGCGCCCGGGGCCGCGGTGGGCGTGGTGCTGTGGATCGCGGTGAGCCAGGGCGCCGCCTACGTGCTGACCAACCTCACCGACTTCGAGGCCACCTACGGCGCGCTCGCGGGCGCCCTCGCGGTCCTCTTCTGGATGTGGCTGTCGAACCTCGCGCTCGTGGTCGGCGCCGAGCTCAGTCAGGTCGCGAGTGAGTGAGCGAGCCCCCGCGGCCGTGTCGATCCAAAGCTGACCACGCCTCGTCAACTTTCTGCGACCTGGCACTCGCCAGCGGAGGTCCTTCGTGGTCAAACGAACGGGGATGGACGCCCAGTCGCTGGCCGAGCGTTATCGCACCGTCCGCGCGCGGACGACGGCGCTGTGCGCGCCGCTCACGGTCGAGGACCAGCAGGTCCAGCCCATGGCGGACGCCAGCCCGAGCAAGTGGCACCTGGCCCACACCACGTGGTTCTTCGAGGCCTTCGTGCTGCGCGAAGGCCAGCTCGGTCCCACGTTCGACCCCACGTTCGAGCACCTCTTCAACAGCTACTACGAGGCGGTCGGGCCGCGTCTCGAGCGGCCGCGTCGCGGGATGCTGACCCGGCCCGGGCTCGAGCGCGTGCATGCGTACCGCGCGGAGGTCGATCGCCGGATCGGCGCCGCGCTCGTCGACGGGCTGCTCGACGCCGACGGGCTCGCGCGGCTCGAGCTCGGCCTCCACCACGAGCAGCAGCACCAGGAGCTGATCCTGACCGACGCCAAGTACGTGCTCGGCACGCAGCCGCTCCGCCCCGCGTATCGGGACGACCTCGTGGCGGACGCGGCGCCGGTCGCCGCGCTGGCGTGGGGCGGCTTCGATCGCGGCGTCGCGTCGATCGGCGCCGGCGCGCAGGGCTTCGCCTTCGACAACGAACGTCCCGCGCACGACGTGATCGTGCCCGCGTTCGAGCTGGCCTCGCGACCGATCAGCAACGCCGAGGTGCTGGGGTTCATCGCCGACGGCGGCTACCGCGAGGCGCGGCTGTGGCTGAGCGACGGCTGGAGCACGGTGAAGGGCGAGGGCTGGGCGGCGCCGCTCTACTGGGACCCCGACGGCGAGCAGTACACGCTCGGCGGCGTGCGGCCGATCGACCCTGGCGCCGCCGCGTGTCACCTCAGCTACTACGAGGCCGACGCGATCGCGCGCTGGCTGGGCGCGCGCCTGCCGAC
>DDTA01000011.1 GCA_002344285.1 Myxococcales bacterium UBA2376 | reverse complement strand
CGAGCTCGGCGACGAGGCGCTCGGGGCCGACATCCAGACGATCACCGGACGCGTCGAGCGCGGCTTCGCGGCGGCGCCGTCGGCGGGCGCCGCCGAGGGCAAGAAGGCGCTCAAGGGCGGCCGCGCGGACGCGTACCAGCTCGCGCGCTGACGCGCGCGCGCTGAACGCGCCGCCCGCCCGCCGNNGCCGGCCTCGGGCCTCGGGCCTCGGGCCTCGGACAGAGACACCTAGCCGCGTGCGAAACCGAGCGACGCCTGAGGCCTTCTTCCTGAGGCCCGAGGCCGCAGTGAGGCGTTCGCCTCCCTGCCTTTCAGGCTGCGGCGAGCGCGGAGATGTCGACGCGGAGGTCGCGGCTGACCGCGACCACGGAGCCGGCGGGGACCTCCTCGGCGCCGTCGCCCGGAGGCAGCGCGCTCGTGATGAGGACGCCGCGGAACGAGTCGTCGCGGTGGCCGCGATCGTCGTGGACCTGGAGCCGCCGCACGTGCGTCGGCGCGCCGCTCACCTCGGGGCGCGCGACCCAGAGCGCGCGGCTGTTGGAGACGGCGATGGTGCCGGGCCGCCACGCCGCGCCGGCGCGCGTGAGCACGTTCGCGAACAGGGCGAGCGTGTCGGCGATGGCGCGGCGCGCGATGGGCGAGGGCAGGTTGGGATCGTCGAGCACGCCCTGGTCGTGCAGCATCGCCATGAGCACGTGGAGCGTGAGCTCCGCCGCCGCCCGTCCGCGCAGGTTGCGGCGCAGGAAGTCGGGCACGTGATCGACCAGCGCTTGCCACACCTCGGGCTCGACGATCGTCGCGCCGTCCTGCGCGAGCATCCAGCGGCGGAAGCGGAACGGCTGCGTGGCCTCGGTTGGCAGGTTCGTCGCGCTGGCGTCGTCGGCGTCGGACGCGGCGTGGCCGATCAGGCAATCGCTCTTGATCGGCTCGATCGCGGCGTAGAAGTCGAGCGGCTGCTCCTTGTCACCGCCAGCGCTGCGCGGCGTCCGCGAGAGCAGCACCTCGCCGCCGTGCACGTAGCCCATGCCCCAGCGCGCGAGGGGCCCCGGCGCGACGAGCGATGCACGCACCGGCGCCAGCGCCTCGGCGAGGCGCTGGGGTTGATTGCACATGCAGGCGAGGATCGACATGGTGGTGGACCTTGGATGGACCCCGGGCGCATGCCCGGGGGGGAGGAGGCCGACGATGCGCGTCCTACACGAGGCAGACGCGCAGATCGTGGCGACAGCGGGTCAAGGAACCGAGGAGAAGTATAGAGGTGTCGACGAGAACCGCAACGATTCCCTCGACGCCGCACCGCAGCGACGAGATCCCTCGGTGGGTCAGGCCCTTGCGACCTTGCCGACGAACGCGCCGGTGAGCCCCAGCGGGTGCGCACGTTCACGCTCGTTCCATACCTCGTGCTTGAATCCGCGGAGCAGGTGCACCTCGGCGCCGTGGACCGTGCGGGCCAGCGGCTCCGAGACCGAGGGGTCGGCGATCGGATCGTCGCCGCCGATCACCCACAGGGTCGGGAGCGTGATGTTCGGCGCCTGACGCCGCACGTGCGCCTGCGCGTCGCGCGCCTCGGTGAACCAGCGCGCCGACGCGACGTCGTGGCACAGCGTGTCGGCGATGCGCGCCTGCTGCTTCTCGTGATCGCTGGTCAGATCCTCGACGCGGAGCGCGTTCTTCTGCGAGAACGCGGGGAACACCTTGCTCATCCCGCGCGCGAGCAGGATCTTCGCCGGCGGGACCTGCAGGCGCAGCGCGAGGAACGGCGACGACAGCACGGCGGCGGCGACGTCGGGCCGGCGGTCGGGATCGGTGAGCGCGCGCAACGAGATCAAGCTGCCGTTCGAGTGCGCGACCAGGATCACCGGCTTGCCGGGCGCGAGCTGACGGGCCTGCACGAGCGCGGCGTCGAGGTCGTCGTGGTAGTCGCTCCACGCCTCGACATGACCGCGTCGTCCCGACGCGCGGCCGTGACCACGGTAGTCGTAGCCGAGGACCGCGACGCCAGCGCCGACGAGCGTGTTGGCCACCTCCCGGTAGCGGCCGCAGTGCTCCGCGTAGCCGTGCACCATGAGGGCGACCGCAGGCGCGGGCCTGGGGGGAAGGTAGGCCTCGGCGTAGAGCGTGACCCCGCCGGTGGACGGGAACGTGAGCGTGCGGGTCGGCTCGAGCGGGCCGGGCGAGGTCATGGCCATCTGTAGCACTGGCACCGGGCGGAGGGAGATCGGTCCGTGCGTTGATCTCTCGGAGCGCGCGCGCTAGCGTCGCCGCGACTTGCAGGGACACGCCGCTCTCTCCGTCCGGTTCGCGGCGATCGCCGTGCTCGGCGCCGCGCTCGCGGCGGTGGGGAGTGGGTGCGCGGCGTGCACACAGCCGCAAGGCGATCCCAAGAAGAGCGAGACGCGGCTCGCGCTCGCCCGCGACTTCCTCGGACGCAACGAGCTCGAGGCGGCGGAGACCGAGGCCAACAAGGCGATCGCATACCTGCCGACCAACGACGAGGCCTACAACGTCCGCGGCCTCGTCCACTACCTGCGCGCGATGGGGACGTTCAAGCTGATCGAGATCGACGACTGTCTCACCGGGGTCGACGCCGACGCGCTCCGGACCGACATGGACGCGCACCTGGCCAAGGCCGGCGACGACTTCAAGCGGGCGGCCGAGCTCTCACCCGATTTCGGTGAGGCCTGGGCGAACCGGGGCGTGGTCGCGAACCTCCTGACCGAGCCGGACACCGGGATCGAGCACCTCACCCAGGCGCTCTCCAATCCGGCCCGCCTGGTCAACCCTGGGCTGACCCGTGCTCACCTGGGCTGGGCCTACTTCCTGAAGGGTGACCACGTCTCCGCCGCCAAGGAGCTGCGGCAGGCGCTGCAGTTCCAGCCCGGGATGTGCGTGGCAACTTATCGCCTGGGACGGGTTTACTTTGCCCGCGAAGAATGGGAAAAAGCGGCCGAGCAGTTTCAACACGTTAGCGACCAGAAAGCGTGCCAGTCGCAGGAGGCCGCGCTCTACCTCATGAAGGCTCGACTCGAACAAGGTCTGACCGATGACGCGCGCGCGGCCCGCGATGCGTGTCTCGCGCTCTCACCGCGGAGCTGCGCAGCGGCGCAGTGCCGCGCGAAGGCCTTCTGAAGGTACCGCGCGCTGACGCACGAGCGCCAACGCACGCTTCGCACCGCATCCGAACGATGGATCGCCAACCCACGAACGAAGATTCCTCGACGCCGGCGATGCCGGCTTCTGCCGGGCGCGCCTCGCTCGCGGCGTGGCTCACCGCCGGCCGCATGTCCCGCGGCCTGAGCCGCGAGCACGTCGCGCGCGTCACCCGCATCCAGCTGCGGACGCTCGAACGTCTCGAGGAAGGTCGCTTCGACGAGCTCCCGGCGGACGTGTTCGTCCGCGGCTTCATCCGCAACTACGCGCGGTGCGTCGGCTTGCCCGTCGACGAGGCGCTCGCGCGGTACGCGGCGTGTGGCTTCGCCGCGGCGCCGGTCGCGTCGGCGCAGGCCCACGCCCTGCTCGACGCGATGGCCTCGCTCCATGCGCCGGCGCCGCGCGCGCCCGCGACGTCGTCCGTCGTGCTGGTCCCACCGGGCCGCGCCGCACAGGGGACGGAGCCCGTGGCCTTGCGCATGCCGGCGCCGCCCGCGCCCGCCGCCGAGCCGGCGACCGCGCCTGCGCCGCCCGTCGCGACCAAGCCGCGCCGCGTGCGTGACTCGAAGGGCCGCTTCCTCCGCAAGAGCGAGATCTCGGCGCAGATCGAGGCGGTGTCCGCCGAGGCCGTGCTCGACGAGGAGCTCGAGGTCGAGATCACGGTCGCCGACTACGTCGCCGCCGCCGACGAGCTGCTCGCGCAGGCGGTCACCGAGGTGAAGCCGGCAGCGCCGGCGTCGCGTCCCGTCGAGAGCCCGGCCGAGGTCCACGCCACGCGTCCGGTCATCACGGTGCGCCGCTCCGCCGCGCAGGCGGTGCCCACCCTCACCATCGACGACGACGATCCCGACGCCGCCGAGCGCGAGCGCGAGGAGCGCGCGACGCGCGATCGCGACAAGGACGGCGGCTGGCGCAGCTTCCTGCCGCCGGCGCTCCTCGATCAGGATCGCGGACGTCAGGGCGGGCTCACCCTCGCGGTGATCATCCTGCTCATCGTCGCCACCTTGACGCTTTCGTATCTGATGCGGCGGCCGAGCTCGACGGGCGAGGGCGTCACCGCCGCGCCGGCGGCGCCGGCCCAGGTCGCGTAGCAGGGCGCTCTGCTACGCTGGCCGGCGTGAGTGGCCTCCACGGCTCGGCCCACACGACCGACGGCGTGATCTTGCGCGCGACGCCGGTCGGCGAGTCCGATCTCGTGGTCGCGCTGTTCACCCGCGAGCTGGGTCGGGTCTCCGCGATCGCGCGCGGGGCTCGCAGCTCGCGCCGGCGGTTCGGGGGCGCGCTCGGCGTGCTGGTGCACAGCGAGCTGGCGCTCGGGCGACGGGCGCGCGGTTCGGAGCTGTGGAGCCTCGAGCGCGCGACGGCGATCGCCGACCACGCCGCGCTGGGAAACGATCCGGTCCTGCTCGGCCACGCGAGCTACGGCCTCGAGCTCGTGCGCGAGCTGACGCCGGCCGAGGCGCCGGAGCCGGGCGCGCTCGAGCTCTTGCTCGGGCTGTGGCGCGCGCTCGCGCCGGGGCCTTCCCCGTCGGTCCTGCGCGCGTTCGAGCTCGCGCTGTGCGAGCTGCTCGGCCACGGCGTCGCGCTCGACCGCTGCGCCGGCTGCGGAGGCGACGAGGCGCTCGACGCCGGCGCCGTCTTCGATCCGGCGCGCGGCGGGGCCGTGTGTGGTGGTTGCGCCCCGACGAGCCGCGGCGCCGGCGTGCGCCCGCTCCCCGCCACCGTGCGGGCGTACCTGTGCGCCGCGGCGGCGGCGCCGCTCGCGGACGCCGCCGCGCTGGTCGTCGCCGATGACGATCGCGCCGCCGCCCGCGACCTCATGCTCGGCTTCGTCGGTCACCTGGTCGGCAAGCCGCTCCGCTCGGTGGCCTTCGTCGCGCAGGTCCACGCCGGGCTTCGGTCGCCGTAGTACACTTCGCGGCATGGGAGCTCGCCGCACCTGGGTCGTGGCTGCGCTGGTCTCGCTCTTGGCCGCCGCAGGTCCGACATCGATCGCCCTCGCACAGCCCGACCCCGAGCCCGAGCCGGACGTCGAGATGCCCGGCGACGAGCCTCCCGTGCCCCAAGGCGATGCGCCGCCGGACCCGTCGGCGGAGCCGGATCCGGCCACGAAGGCCGCGGCCAAGAAGCTGCTCGACGGCGGCGACGGCTTCCTCAAGAAGGGTGAGCGCTACGCCAAGCGCAAGAAGGCCGACCAGGCGAAGGCGGAGTACGAGCGCGCGCTCGCCGCGTACACCAAGGCGTTCGAGCTCGTGCCCAACCCCAAGATCTACTACCCGATGGCGATCGCGGAGGAGAAGCTCGAGAAGTGGATCGACGTGGCGACCCACCTGCGCCGGTTCCTCAACCAGGCGCCCGACGCCGACGCGAAGATGCGCGCGGACGCCGAGGCGCGCCTCGACAACGCCAAGCTCTACATCGGCGTGCTCAAGCTGACGGTCGCGCCCGAGGGCGCGCAGGTCGCGATCGACGGCAACCCCGTCGCCACGACGCCGCTCACCGAGCCGATCTTCCTCCCGCCCGGCGAGTACACGCTCGCGATCAGCGCCGACGGGTACAAGCCCATGGAGCAGGCGATCACCGTCGAGGCCGGCAGCGAGAGCGAGCGCATGTTCGAGCTCGAGTCGGCCGCGGTGATCATCGACACGCCGCGCCCGCCGCCGCCGCCGCCGCCCGAGATCCCGATGCCGCCCAGGCCGAGCAAGGTGATGCTCTTCGTCGCCGGCGGCGCGACGCTCGCGTTCTTCGCGGGCGCGACCACGACCGGCATCCTCGCGGTCGGCAAGAACGGGACCTGGAAGGACGAGGACGCGAGCGACGCCGCGCGCGAGGACGCGCGCCAGAGCGGCAAGAGCCTGGCGTTGCTCACCGACGGGCTCGTGCTCGGCACGCTCGTCGCCGGCGGCCTCACCGCGTACTACTACACGAAGATCTACAAGCCGAAGCAGGCCGAGTACCAGAAGAAGCTCGAGGAGCGCGAGAAGCGCTTCGACGAGTACGCGAGGGCGCCCAAGGTGTTCGTCACGCCGTGGGTCCAAGCGGGTGGCGGTGGCCTGGTGCTCACCGGCGAGCTCTAGGAGACGACGTATGGCGCAGCAACCGATGTACCCTCCCGGCCCGCCGCCGGGCTATCCGCCGGGTCCCCACGGGCACGGTCCGCCCGGCCACGGTCACGGTCCGCCCGGGCACGGTCCGCCCGGGCACGGTCCGCCCGGGCACGGTCCGCCCGGCCACGGTCCGCCGCAGCGGCTCGCGCTGCCGCCGGAGCGCGGCGGCGGCGTACCGAAGATCGTGCCGATCGTGATGTCGATCGGCTGCGCGATCGGAACCTTCTCCGGCCTCTACTTCGGGCTCGGCACGGGCACCGACGACGCCGTCGCCGAGGAGGCGAAGGTCGAGACCGCGTCTGGATCGGCCACGCCCGATCCCCAGGGCTCGGGCGCGGCCACTGCCTCGGGCACGGATCCGGGCGCGGGGTCGGCCTCGGGCTCGGCCGCCGGCACGGCGTCGGGCACGGATCCGGGTTCCGGTTCCGCGTCGGGATCCGATCAGGGCTCCGCCGTGGCATCAGGAACGGATCCGGGATCCGGTTCGGCGTCGGGGTCGGCCGCTCAAGCCGCCGGCGGGGGCGCAGGTACTGGCAGCGCTGCGAGCGCCGAGCCAGCGGCGGTCCCGGTGAAGGTCAGCTTCGTGCTCACGCCGTCCGACGCCAAGCTGACCGTCGACGGTAAGCCGCTCGAGAACGGCGCCGCGATGGTCGCGGTGCCCGCCGGCAAGACGGCGTCGATCAAGGTCGTCGCCAAGGCGAGCGGCTACCGGACGTTCGAGCGCACGTATCCGATCGAGGCCGAGTCCGAGATCGTGGTCACGCTCGAGAAGCGGAAGTCGAGCGGCGGCGGCGGCGGCCGCACCGGTGGTGGGGGCGGCGGCGGTGGCGGCGGCGGCGGACCCGGCGACAAGATCGATCTCTGACGGGTTCCGGTCACTTACGACACGCGTAGCTGTACTACTACGCGTGTAGGAATTCGGCGGCGGGTCGGCGCGGTACGGCCGGCATGCGCCGATCCGTGATCGCGGGGAACTTTCGGCCGCGGGCGTCGTGCTCGGGGGGGATGCGACCCGGCCCCGATGCGCCCGATCCGACGACGCTCGATGCGGCGACGCTCGACGCGTCCACGCTCGACGCGTGTCGCCGCGGCGACGCGGACGCGTTTCGCCGCCTCGTCGACCTCCATCGCAGGCCGGTGCTCGCCTTGTGCGTCGCCCTCGCCGGGGACGACGGCGAGGATCTGACGCAGGAGACCTTCGTCCGTGTCCATCGCGCGATCCATCGCTTCGATCCGTCGGGGCCGGCGTCGCTGCGCGGCTGGATCCTCTGCATCGCGCGCCGGCTCTGCCAGGATCGCGCGCGCGTGCTCGGTCGCCGTGGGCGCGCCGCGGCGTACGACGACGACACCGTCGCCTCCACGCTCGCGCTCGATCCCGGCGCCGCGCTCGAGCGCGCCGACCGCGACGAACGGGTCGGTCGCGCCATCGCGTCCTTGCCCGACGACCAGCGCGTCGCGCTCGCCCTCTACGAGTGGGAAGGCCTCGACTACGAGGCGATCGCCGCGCGCGAGGCCGTCCCCGTCGGCACCGTTCGTTCCCGTCTCTCGCGAGCTCGCGCCGCCCTGCGCGCCGCGCTCGCCGCCGTGGTCGCCGCATGTCGCGGCGGCGCACCGGCCTCACGTTCCGCCCGGACCCAGGAGACTCCCATGTTCGCCAAGCTCGCTCTCGCGCTCGCGGCCACCGCCGGCGCCGTCGTCACCGTGCACCTCGTGCGTGGCGGCGAGACCCCGTTCTCGAGCGCCTCGCGCCCGCAGGTCGCGCAGGCTGTCGCCGACCACGTCGCGGCGTCGCCAGACGATCACGCGGCGCCGGCGGCGCCCGCGCGGCGCGCCGCTCCCCCGGCGCGCCGGGTGTCGCCGGCGCCGGCTGGTACCTCGCCCGACGCCATCGCCGCCCACGACCCGCCGTGCGCGCGCGGCGCCTGCGATCCCGCGGCGCACGCGCAGGCGCCCGCGCACGCCGAGCTCGACCTCGCCGGCGCGCCGGCGATGGGCCCGGCGCACGCGAAGGTGACGATCGTCGAGCTCGTCGACTTCCAGTGTCCGTTCTGCGAGAAGGCGGTGGCGACGATCCACGATCTCGCCGCGCTCTATCCCGACGACGTGCGCATCGTGGTGAAGAACATGCCGCTGCCGTCGCACACGCTCGCGCGCGGCGCCGCGATCGCGGCCGGCGCGGCCCAGCGCCAGGGTAGGTACTGGGAGATGCACGAGCTCCTGTTCTCCAACCAGGATCGCCTCGACCCGGCGTCGCTCGTCGCGCACGCGCGCACGCTCGGCCTCGACGTCGCGCGCTTCGAGCGCGACCTCGCCGATCCGACGATCGCGTCCGCGATCGACGCCGACCTCGCGGAGGCGACCGACAAGGGCTTCCGCGGCGTGCCGTCGTTCACGATCAACGGCAGGGTCGTCGTCGGCGCGCAGCCGCTCGAGGCGCTCCGCGCCGTGGTCGACGAGGAGCTGGCGAAGGTCCGCTGAGCGGCGGTCGACGCGCCTTCAGGGCGCGTCGACGCCGGCGTCGATCGGGACGGCGCCGGTCTCGAGGTGCAGGACGTACTGCGACATGACGGCGGCGTTGAACCCGAGCACCTGCAGGACGTAGTCACCCGCGGGCAAGGGGCCGTTGCACATGATCCCGCCCGGGCACATGACCTCCTCCACGTCGGCCGAGGTCCGCGACTCGTCGATCGTCGTCGCGCCGGTCGAGTTGAGGAGCCGCAGGTCGATGTCGCCGGCGCCGTTGCGGTTCATGAACGTGATGCGCGCGAGCACGCTCTCGGCGCCGGTCACGGAGAACCGGAAGTAGTCGGTCTCGCCGCCGCAGATCGCCGCCGTGT
>DDTA01000184.1 GCA_002344285.1 Myxococcales bacterium UBA2376 | reverse complement strand
GGCGGCGGCATGGGCGCGGGCGGCAGCTTGGCCGCCTCGTGGCCCGCGAACGGCGGCGGGTTCGTCGAGCGGGCGGGGCGCGGCTCCGACGGCGGCGGCGCGGCGAGCGGCAGCGGCGGCGCGGCCTGCGCCNNGGGGGCGCCGGCGGCGGGTTCGACGTCGGTGACGGCGCCGGCCGGGGCCCGCCGAAAGGCGGCGGCGGCAGCGGCTTCTTGCGGTCACTCGGAGGGTTGCCGCCGGGTGGCATCCCACCCAGCGTACATCAGGTGGCCTTCACGAACGTGCCCTGCAGCCGGTCCTTCACCACCCCCGGGAACGCGAGCACCTGATTGTGCATGGCCACGTAGACGCCCGGCGGGAGGATCTGCACCGCGAGGAGCGCCTCGGTGAGGTTCTGGAGGGCGTCGGTGTTGCGCAGCTCGTAGGGGCGCATCGCGCCGGTGAAGACGATCGGCTGTCGCGGCGTGCCGAAGAGCTCCACGATGCGCTCGCCCGAGTGCTGGAGGCGATCGGTGCCGTGCACGACCACGACGCCGTCGGTCGCGCGCGCCATGCTCTCCGCCGTGGTCGCGACCAGCGCGTGATCCTCGTCGGTCATGTCGAGGCTGTCCTTGTTGAGCAGCTGGACGCGCGAGACCAGGACGCCGCGCAGCTCGAGCGACGCGAGCATGACGTCGAGCACCGAGACCTGGTTGTGGAGCACGCCCGAGAGCTCGTCGTAGGTCTTCTCGATGGTGCCGCCGGTCGAGATGAGCGCGATCCGTTTCTTGGTCATGATCACGGCGGCGACCTCAGTAGTGCGGCGGGGGTTCGTTGGCCGGCCCGATCGGAGGCCCCGCGTCGCCGCCCGCGCGCAGGAGCGCGACCTCCTTCTCGAGCCGCTCGACGCGCGTGTAGAGCGTGCGGACGAGCGCGTCGAGCTCCACGACCGTGCGCTGCTGGAACGCGAGGCGCACCTCGAGATCGATCAGCTCCTCGCGAAGCGACTCCTGTTCGCCGGCCATGGCGCACTCTACATGAGTTGCTGCACGAGGAAGAAGCCGCCGACCGCGGCCGCCGCGCACAGGAGGAGGATGACGAGCGTGCCCGCCGCCGAGCTCTTCCGCGGCGCCGTCGTCTGCGCGGAGCCCGAGCGCGCGCGCGCGCGGCGCGTCGGCGCCGCGTCCATCCGCGGCGGCGTTCCTCGCGGGGCCGGGCCGGGGCTGATGAAGTCGACGGCGGCCTGGTAGGCGGCGGTCGCGGCGACGTACTCCGGACGGTTGCGCAGATCGTCGCCGTGGAGCGCGACGTGCTCGGGGGCCGGCGCCGGCGCCATGTGCCACGCGTGCATCGCTGGCGGCGCGATCACGCCCGCGTCGGGCGAGACCGTCGTCGCGATCGCCGTGAGCGGCACCGGCATCGCGCCCGGTGGCTGTGCCGGCAGCGCCATCGCCTGCGTCGTCGGTAGCTGCGCAGGGGCCGCCGGCATCGCCTGCGTGGCCACGAGCGCGGGCGTCAGCGCCGGCGTCATCGCCTGCGTCGCCCAGTAGCCCATCGGCGGCGGCGGCGGCAGCGGTTGCGGCGGCGGCGGTTGCGGCGGCAGCGGTTGCGGCGGCGGCGGCTCCATCAGCTGCGTCGCCGCCGGCTGCACCGGCACCACCGTCGCGGGGCCGGTGCCGTGATCGTGGAGCACGGTGCGCGCGGCCGACGCGGCGGCGGCGGCCGGCACGGCGCTGGAGCCATGGCTCGCCATCGGCGCCACGATCGCGCCCGAGGGCGGCACGACGATCGGCTGCGGGATCGCGCTCGAGGCGGCGCCCGCCACCGGCATCGGCACGCCGGTCGACGGTGCCGTGCTCGGTCGCCCGCGCGTCAGCAGCGGTGCCGGCGGGGCCCCGACGGCGGTGTTGCGCCGGAGGATCTCGACCTCGATCGAGGCCTCGTCGACGGCGAGCGTGTGCACCCGCGGATCGAGCACGGCGGTGGGAGCCACCGGCGGCGGCGCAGCCGGCGGCGGCGCGGTCGGCGGTCGGTCGGCGCGCTGCTCGGCCGCGACCGGCCGTGTCTGCGCCATCGCCCACGCGACCCAGCCGGCGACGTCGAGCGCGCTCGCCCGCAGCTGCGGCGTGCGCGCCACCAGCTCGAGGCCGGCGCGCATCTGCGCCGCCGACTGGAAGCGCTTGCGCGGATCCTTGTGGAGCGCCATCGCCAGCCACGCGTCGAGGTCGCGCGACACCGCGCTGTTCAGCGACGACGGCGGCGGCGGATCCCACGTCGCGATGCGCTGCAGCACCTCCATGTCGTCACCGCCCGAGAAGAGCGGCTTGGCCGTCAGCATCTCCCACGCGACCACGCCGGCGGCGAACAGATCGCTTCGCGCGTCGACCTGGCCGTTCAGCATCTCCGGCGCCATGTAGCTGAACTTGCCCTTCAGCATCCCGCTCTGCGTCGCGAGCGTGTTGGTCGTGCCCTTGGCCACGCCGAAGTCGACGATCTTCGCGATGCCGTCGTCGCCGACGATGATGTTGGCCGGCGAGACGTCACGGTGGACGAGGCCGAGCGGCCGGCCCTGCTCGTCCTTGAACGTGTGCGCGTAGTCGAGCGCGTCGCACACCTGGAAGAGCAGGTTGATCGCGACGCTCACCGGCGGCGGACCGGAGACGTTGTGGGCGTGGCGCAGGATCTCGCGCAGATCGCGGCCGGCGACCAGCTCCATCGCGATGTAGTACGCGCCGTCGACCTTCCCGAGGTCGTAGACCTGGGCGATGTTGGTGTGGCGGAGCTGGGCCGCGAGGCGCGCCTCGCGCACGAACGACTTCACGAAGTCGGCGTCGGCCGAGAGCCACGGCAGCATGCGCTTGAGCGCGACCGGCCGCTCGATGCCCTCGAGGCCCTGCTTCATGGCGCGGTGCACCGTGGCCATGCCTCCGCGCCCCAGACACTCGTACAGCACGTACGGTCCGAAGTGCTCGGTGGGCTCGTCCCGCCGCGCCTCGCGCATGACCGCCGTATCTTTGCACACGACCATCCGCGCGGCTGTAGAATGGTCGACGCCATGACGTGGGGCTGGCGATGCGCGCTCGTGTGCGGCTCGATCGTTGCCGTGGCTTGCCAGGACAACGTGGCGACGCACTTCCCGCCGGGGCTCGAGCCGCTCGAGGAGAACGCCGCGCCCGTGCCTCCCCGCGGCCCCTCGTCGGAGGAGCTCATGCTCGTATCGAGTGACGGCGAGCACAAGTGGGTGCACGGCCGCGGGTTCATCCAGGCGCCACCGGCGCTGGTGTGGGCCGCGAGCAAGGACCCCGAGCACATGGTCGCCGACTGCGAAACGTCGAGTCATGCCGCGACCGTGGGCGTCGAGCCCGGGTACGAGTTCGGCTTCCAGATGCACTACGAGGTCGACGACATCCTGAACGTCGCGTGGGACGAGCTCTGGCGGTACGGGACCATCGAGGGCGTCATCGAGGCGCCTGAATTCGCGATCATCCGCTACCAGAAGGTGTACGGCAGCGACTTCATCTCGAACCTCGAGGGCTCGGCCATCTTCCTGTCCACCGACGTCGCCGGCCGGACCGAGCTGGAGCTCATCGAGCACCTGACCGCCCTGGGCGGCAACGTCGACCACATGAAGCGGTCGATGCAGCACCGGTTCGACACCCTGTTAGCGGTTGTCCACGGCCGCGACATCCCGCCCTGTCCTTGAGGATTGACGGGTTCGGGAGCGACGGCTATCCATGGAGGGTCGTGCCCCTCGTGCGTCTGCTCCTCCCGCTCGTCGCCGCCGTGGCGCTGCTCGTGCAGCCCGTGGCGACCTGGGCGGCGGCGGGCATCGAGCGCGACGTGGCGTGCTGCTGCCCCGATCCCGACAAGTGCGAGTGTCACGACCACGACGGCAAGGGCCCGTCTTCGCCGTCGATGCGTCGCTGTGACTCCGGGAAGGTGACGCTCGTCCCGCCCGTCCTGCTCGTCGCCGATCTGCCCGCGCCCGCGCCGGTGGTCGACGTCGTGCCGCCCGTGACCGTGCCGGCCGCCGAGCCGGCGCTCTCGTTCGAAGACCGCACGATCCCGCCCGAGAAGCCGCCGTTCTAGTGGGCGCGGCCTAGCCGCGAACGATCCACAACAGAACCGCCACTTCTTCTCGGAGCAATCTCGATGCGAACGAACCTCGTGCGCGCGGCGCTGGCCGCGGCATTTCTCATTGCCTCCGCTGGCCTGGCCAGCGCTCACGTCTCCATCTCGACCGGACCGGCGCAGGCCACCAGGAGCCAGAAGATCACCTTCGGCATCGGCCACGGCTGCGACGGCGCCGATACGATCAGCGTGCGGGTCGTCATCCCCGCCGGCATCACCAGCGTCCGGGCGCTGCCCAACGGTGACTTCAAGCCCACCATCGAAGGCACGCCCGCCGCGGTCACCGCCGTGGTCTGGACCAAGCCGGTCGAGGCCGTGCTCGACGCGGACTACGCGTACCACGAGCTCACGATCCGGGCGCGCGTCGGCGACGTCCCGTTCTCGAAGCTCTACTTCAGCGTCTACCAGACGTGCCGCGCGATGGACGGCACGATCTCGAACCACGACTGGATCGCGCGGCCCGGCGAGACCGGCGACCCGGCCCCGGCGCTCACCGTGGTCCCGGCGCGCGTGAGCGGGTGGAACAAGTACACGCTGACCGTGCCGGTCGCGGCGGCGGACCTGGCCGCGTTCTTCGGCGACGCGCAGATCGTCTGGCGCGGCACCGAGGCGTACAGCCCCAACGCCAACACGATGGCGCTCATCGGCGCGACGCCGGGGGTCACCGCGCTCGGCGGCGACCTCGCCGCCGCGCAGGAGATCTGGGTCAAGTACTGACCCGGAAGCAACCATGAAGCGCTTCATCAGCTTCGCGCTCGCCGCGGCGCTCGCCGCCGCATGCGGCGACAACCACAACGCGCCGATCGACGCGCCCGACGAGGAGGACGCCGCTCCGCCTGGCATCGACGCCGGGATCGACGCCGGGATCGACGCGGCGCCGACCGCGCTCGGCGCGTGCCTCGACCGGCCCACCGACCTGGCCCGTCCGCCGACCGGACAGCTGCCCTGCGAGCTCGTCCCGCCGGGGCTCGTGATCAACCCGTGAGGTCCGCCATGAAGACATTGCTTTGCGTCTCGCTCGTCGCCGCGCTCGTCGCGTGCGGTGGCGACGGCCACGATCACGAGCACGTCGACGCCGCCGCCGGCACCGACGGCGCGCCGACGATCGACGCCGCGCCGCGCCAGGTGATCATGGAGAACCAGTCGCTCGTCCCCGGCGAGCTCGTCGAGGGCATCATGACCGGCGGGCCGAGCGACGTCGCCGTGATCCATCTCGAGGCGCCGATCTCGGAGCTCGACTGGAACATCCACGGCCACGCCGGCGGCGGCACCCAGACGGTGTACGAGGAGTACAATCGCATGATCGTCGACTACACGTTCGTGCCGTCGGCGCAGGCCGACTGGTGGCTGCTCCTGCGCAACAGCGGCCAGACCGACATGACCGTGTCGGTGCGCATCGAGCTCTACGGCAACATGCAGTGGCGGTGGCAATGAGGGCCGCCGGGTTGCTCGCGCTCGCCGGCCTGCTCGTCGCGGCGTGTGGCGGCGAGCCGCTCTTCGGGCCGCCGACCGAGTCGGTGTGCCCGCAGGGCTCGACGCTCACGTACGACAACTTCGGCAAGCCGTTCATGGAGGAGTACTGCACGCGCTGCCACTCGAGCGAGCTCATGGGGGCGGATCGCCACGGCGCGCCGTCGTTCCACGACTTCGACACGCTCTTCGGGATCAAGGCGGTCCACGAGCACATCGACGAGACCACCGCGTACGGGCCGGCCGCGGAGAACGACTCGATGCCGCCGGACGGCCCGTACCCCACCGCCGACGAGCGCCGGCGGCTGGGAGAATGGATCGCGTGCGGCATGCCGTGATCGCAGGCGCCGCCGTCGCGGCGGCGCTGATGCTCGCGCCCGCCGTCGCGGTGGCGCAGCACTGCCACATCCCTGACGTCGACCCGGGCGCCGCGACGGAGGCCGCGTCGTCGTGGTGGCTCGAGGCGCGAGCGGGAGCGATCGCGGGTGCGACCGACTTCATGGACGAGTCCCTCGACTACGAGGGGCTGCGCCTCTCCGTGCAGGGCGGCCGCGGGCGGCTCAGCGCGCGCGTCGCGCTGCCGGCATATCGCGTGGCCGACGAGGGCGTCGGCCTCGGCGACGCGACGCTCGCGCTGAGCGGCGACCTGCTCCCGGGGCGCGGCCGCGTGCGGGCAGGGCTCGGCGCGTCGATCGCGGCGCCGACGGGCGACGCCGACGGCGGCCGCGGCATGGGCCACGTCATGGTCGCCGGCGGGCCGTGGCTGCGGATGGGCACCGACCGCGTCGACGCGACGCTCGCGGTCACCCTCGCCAGCGCCCTCGGCGACGACGCCGAGCACGTGCTCCACCGCCACGCCGCCGCCGGCTGGCCGCTGGTCGATCCGATGAACCCGCGCGAGGTCATGGGCGTCGCGCGCGTGGTGGCCCTGCTGGTGCCGGGCGGGCTCCACGCCGGCGCGCAGCTCACGTTCGCGACGCCGGTCGGGCTCGACGGTGAGGACCGCGTCATCGGCGCGGCGCTCCTCGAGCGTCCCTTCGGCCGCTACGCCCTCCACGTCCTCGTCGAGGCGCCGCTGGTCGGCGACCCGTTCGTCGCCCGCGGGTCGCTCGAGCTCTCGTACCGGTTCCCGGGCTGAGTCAGAACATCGCGCGCGCGAGCTCGTGGTCGCTCACCGCGTCGCTGCCGGGGAACGCGGCGAGGCGCGCGACGACGCAGGCGAGCTCGCGGACGTTGCCNNCGCGACAGCATCTTCTCGGCGATCGTCGTGATGTCGCCGCGGCGCTCGCGCAGCGGCGGCACGACGAGGGTGGCGCGCGCGACGTAGCCGAACAGATCGGGGCGCACGAACTGGCTCGCGTCCGCGCACGAGGCCGCGATCAGCTTCACGTCGAACGGGGCCACCGAACCGTCGGCGCGGGGCAGGCGCTGGGTCTGGAGCGCGTTCATGAGCCGGTCCTGCCAGGGCGGCGGCAGCGCGGCCAGCTCGTCGAAGAAGAGGGTGCCGCCGTGCGCGGTCTCCAGCCACACGTCGTGGACGTCGCCGCCGTGCACCACCACGAAGGGGCCCGACGCGCGGTCGCTGCGACGGTGGATCGCGGCGGCGACGCGCTGCTTGCCGACGCCGTGCTCGCCGACGATCAGGACCGCCGGCAACCGCGCGCCCCACGCCGCCCACTCGCGCAGGTACGCGGCGTGGGCACTGTCACCGTCGAGCTCGCCGTCGTCGGCGAGGGTGGCGAGCGCGGCCTCGCGCCGGCCGCGCCGCTCGGCGCTGGCGATCGCCGGCACGAACATCTGCGACACGGCGACGAGCAGCTCGAGCGTGCTCCGCTCCCAGGCGCGGCCGGCGGGCCGGTCGACGACGATGACGCCGCTGGCGCCGAACGGACAGGCCAGGGTCTCGCGCTCGACGCCGCGCAGGTTGACGGCGTTGCCGCCGGCGATGATCTGGTGGAGCTGCGCCTGATCGAGCGGCAGCATGCCCTGGTTGCCGCCGTGGCCCGCGATGAGGCGCAGCCCGCGATCGGCGACGATGATCTGCGCGCGCTCGGCGCCGAGGAAGCCGACGAGCTGCTCGCAGGCGCGCGTGACGCCGGGACCCTCGAGCAGGGCGACGCCCACGAGCGCGGCGGTGGTGAGCGCGCCCGAGGCGTCGCTGCCCTTGCTCGAGACCTCGGCGACGTCCGAGATCGAGCTGTTGTCGGGGACCAGGTAGGCCTCGTCCTGCGCCAGCACCTGCAGGACCGAGTTGCCGATCTCGATGCGATCGCCGATCGCCAGCGTCCGCATCTCGACGGGCTGACCGTTGACCTTGGTCCGATTGGTCGAGCCCATGTCGACGACGAGCGGGCGGCCGTCGCGGATCCCGATGCGGAACTGCTGGCGGCTCACGGCGGCGTCCTCGAGGCGCATGACACACTGCTCGCCGCGGCCGACGACGCCGCCCTCGGGCGGGATCGAGAACTCCTTGCCCTGGTCGGGGCCGGAGACGACGACGAGCCGGGTCCGCACTACTCGAAGACCTTCACGGTCCTCGCCACGTCGGGAGGCAACGGCTTGCGGTTCACGAGGAGGAGCGTCGCCACCGCCGGCGTGATCGAGATCGCGAACGCCGCGAAGCCGGCGGCGCGCGCCTCGATCGGCGCCTCGAGGAGCTCCTTCAGGTCGGGTGCCATCTGGATCGTGGTGTAGCCGAGCGCGAGGACGGCCCAGGCGCTCGCGACCAGGCGGCGGCGCGACGACACCGCCAGCAGCTCGAGCGCGGCCCAGAGCTGACCGAGGCCGAGCGGCAAGGCCCACCACTCCGGCGCCTGGTTGAACGGCATCCCCGCCATCTGCAGCATCATGCCGGCGCTGCGGCGGCCGAGCGAGTCCTCCCAGAGCAACGAGGCGACGTACGCGCCGAGCGTGGCGGCGGCGCCGGCGAGGAGCAGCCAGCCCAGCGCGGTGATGCCGGCGTCGGGGCTGCGCCGGCGCACGTCGCCGGTGGCGACGTCGGCGAGGTGCCGCCACTGCACGAAGCGACGCACGATCGCCGGCCACGCCATGAGCGCGAGCATCACGCCGACACCCATCGCCAGCGCGAAGACGTCGACCTTCGACTCGAGGAACATCCAGAGGGTCAACACGCCGCCGACCGCGGCGCCGATGGCGATGCCGACGTTGCCGTAGCGCAGGAAGTCGGCGACGGCGTTGACCGCGGTGCCGCGCACCGCGCGCGCGCCGACCGAGACGTGGATGATGGAGCGCACGACCAGCGCGACGCCGCAGGTGAGCAGGACGTTGGCCATGCTCGCGCTCTCGTCGCGGGCCGAGAAGCCCAGCACGACGAGCACGATCGAGATCATGAGGCCGGCGAAGCCGAGGATCGCCATGAGCACGGCGAGGCCCTCGAAGCCGTTGTCCTCGGCGACGGGCACGCGCGGGCCCAGGTCGCGGAAGCGGCGCGCGCGCGTGACGAGGAGGATCGCGACCGGCCACGCCATGAGGAGGACGGCGGCGCCGAGGAGCGCGCTCACCGGCGCCTGCGCCTTGATCTTGAGGTAGAGGAGCCACATGCCGGTGTGGGCGGCGGCGGCCACGGCGTACGACGTGAGGCCCGAGAGCGCCGGCGGATCGCTCGGCGTGTCCCGCCATAGCCGGTGGCCCGCCATGCGGTGCACGAGCGAGCGCACGACGCTGGCGATGAGGATGAGGAAGAGCCAGAGCGCCTGGCTGTCACTGTCGCCGCCGTAGCGCGACATCGCCTCCGCGCGGTCGGCGGCGAGCTTGATCTGGCCGAGCAGGAGCGCGCCCATGAGCGGCGCCATCACCGACCCGGTGAGCGACATGATCAGCCCGAGCGAGGACAGCCCCTGATCGGCCGGCGGCCTGTCCTGAGCCCCGTCGAAGGGTCGCTCGGTCTGGGTGCCCACGAGCGATATGTTACCGTCAGCCGGCGGCGAAATGGCGGCGCAAGCGATCGGCGAGCATCGGGAGGCGGTCCTGACCCCAGGTCACGTAGTCGCCGACGCGCCATGAGGGCACGCCCCAGAGGCCCGCGCCGTCGAGGTCGGCGGCGTTGTCCTGCGCCCACACACGCCAGCTCTCGTCGGCGAGCGCGGCGCGGGCGTCGTCCCACGCGAGGCCGGCGCGCTCGACGACCTCGCGCAGGTCGACGTAGCTGGTGAGGTCCTTGGCCTCGGCCCACGAACCGCGCGCTACCGACTCGAGGAGCTCGAGGCCCTTGCCGCGCTCGATCGCCAGCTTCGCGACGGCCAGCGCGTTCTCGACGCCCTTGCCGAGCGGATCGCACACGTTGCCGAACGGGATGCCCATGCGGTCGGCCTCGCGCTTGGCGTCGCGCACGATGTAGAAGCGCTTGTCGCGCGGCACGGGGAGGCCGCGCGTGACCATGGGCAGGATCGGGCGCACGCGCAGCTCGACGTCGAACTGCTGCGCGAGCGCGCGGGTGGGCGCGAGCGCCAGGTACGAGTAGGGCGAGCGGAAGGAGAACCAGAATTCGAGCACCGGGCGGCCGCTGACGCCGGCGAGCTTCTCCGGCGGGCGCGCGCTCTCGGGGCGCGCGACGATCACCGAGGGCGCCGACACGCCGGTGTCGGCGCGCAGCCGGGCCTCGAGGTAGCTCAGGCGATCGAGGCCCCAGTACCAGTCGCCGCCGTAGTGGAACATCGCGCCCTGGTAGTGGCCGGCCTTGCGCAGGTCGCTGTAGGCGCTCGCGAGGTACGGCGGCAGCGAGCCGGAGGCCTCGTTGCCGTGCTTGCCCATGAGGGTCGTGAGCCCCTTGTCGTCGCGCGACCACAGCGCGGTCGCGACCTCGAGCGCCACCGCGAGCTGCTCGGTGTCGGGGCGCGGGCGGATGAGCACCTGGCCGCCCTTGCGCAGGGCGCCGGGGTCGAGCTCCCTCGTGCCCGGGAACTCGACGTCCCAGAACCGGGCGAGCTCGGCGGCGTCGCGCACCGCGTGCTTGAGGCGCAGGGCCGGCGCGGGGTCGACGTCGGAGGCCGGCGGCGAGACGAAGTGGAAGCGCAGGTCGATCGGGTACGCGATCGCGAGCCGCTGCGCCGCCTGCGCGGCCAGGTAGCTCCACGGATCGGCGAGGTCGAAGTAGAAGTCGACCGCGCGGCCCTTGCCGGTGACCTTGCGGCGCAGCTCGGCGGCGGCGTGACGGAGGCCGTCGCTGCCGAGGAAGGCGTCGATCGCAGCGCCCTTGAGTCGAGATACCAGGGTCATGTTGCTCCGGCGTTCTTAGCATCAGCAGGCCGCACAAGAGCGCGGCGAAGCCGCGTTCTGGCGGTCTGCTACCGCGACGAGACTTCCTCGATCTCGAGCGCCGGGTCGGCGGCGATGTCGGCCTCGGTGAAGCGGACGGGGCGGAGCGCGCCGTCGGCGAAGCGCTCGAGCTGGTCGCGGTAGTGGGGCGAGGCGGGGTCACTCGAGTTGCCGTAGGTGAGGAGCGCTCGCGCCCGGGGCCCCGCCGCGGTCAGCTCGGCGGCGAGCACGAAGCTCGAGCCGTAGTTGACGACGTAGCCGTCGCGGGTGAGGCCCGTCGCCGAGGCCGGGCCGCGCGGCGTGGCGGGCAGGAGCGAGGCGTTGAAGTGGCGGTAGCCGACGACGTTGGCGACGCCGTCGAGGTCGTCGCCGCCGGGGACGGCGAGGGAGGCGGCGCGGCGCGGCGCGCGCTGGGCGGCGCCGAGCGGCGCGTCGACGGCGACGCCGGCGGCCCGGAGGCGCGCCTCGGCGGCGTCGAGGGCGGCCGCGATCTCGGGCCGGGTCCGGGCGAGCCCCGACGGCGTGCTCGCCGGCGCCTGGCGGTCGAACGCCTGCTTCCACGGCACGTCGCCATCGATCGCGAGCTCGGCCATGACCTCGCGCCACAGCGCGGCGCCGCGGCTGTCGGCGCCGAAACGTCCGTCCCACGCGGCGAGCGCGGCGCAGCGGGGCGATCGCGCCGGGCGGCAGGCGTCGACGATCTCGGCGCGCAGGCGCTCCGCGGTGAACGAGCGGTTCGACAGCATCGCGGCCGCGGCCTCGTCGAGCGTGAAGCGCCGGTCGTCGCCGGCGGCGGGGTCGTCCTCGGCGAGGAGCGCCAGGTTGGCGAGCGTGCGCGGCGACGGGCGCGGGCCGTCGTCGCCGTAGAGCGGTGACACCTCGACGCCGGTCTCGGGCGCCGCCAGGTTGGTGAAGCGGTAGCTGTCGTTCGCGTTCATCACGAAGTCGCGGCGAGCGACGCGTGGGGCCTCGGCGACGGGCACGGCGCCGGGCGCGCCGGGATCGAACGCCTCGAGATCGAACAGCGGGTTCGAGCCGTCGAGCACGAGCACGCCGCGCTTCCACGCCTCCTCGATCGCGGGCACGACCTTGCGCCCCAGCATCCAGGCGCCGAGCGCGCGCTCCGACAGGGCCGGCACGCGCGAACCGTCGACGTAGAGCACGTCGCCCGCGGCGTCGGCGTAGATCGTGTTGACGAACGGCGTCCCCGAGAGCGCGAGCGCCTGCTCCATCTCGGCGCGCGACGTCGCCCGCGCCATCGCGAACGGCTGGTCGAGCTGCGCCGGGCCGGCGATCGCCACGTCGCGCACGGTGAACGCGAAGCCGCCGGGGCCGTCCCACGGCGTGAGGTCGGTGACGATCATCGGCCCGACGGCGCTGCGGTAGAGCGTCCGCTGCCGCCGCTCGAGCTTGCCGTCGGCGAGCACGTCGATCGTGTAGGTCGTGGGGACGATCGGCAGCGTGTCCTCGCCGTGGCGGTAGCGGAGCGCGCTCGCGCGGTCGAGCTCGAGGCGATAGAAGACCATGCGCGTCGACGCCGAGACGGTGTGGGACCACGCGTGGTGCGGCGTCATGCCGATCGCGACGCCGGGCACGCCGACCAGCGTGACGCCGTAGACGTCGAGGTCCGGCGAGCGCAGGTGGGTCTCGAAGAAGACGAGGTCGCCCTCCCACGGAAAGTGCGGGTTGGCGACGAGGATGCCGCCGCCCGCCGCGGTTCGCTCGGCGCCGAGCGCCCACGCGTTCGACGCCGCGACGAGGTCGCGCCGGCCGGGCATCGGCGGCAGCGCGCCCAGCCGTGGGCCGGGGACCGAGGTCGCGAGCGCGCGCTCGACGAAGCGCGACGAGGTGAGCGCCGACGTCGACAGGATGACGGCGAGCACGTCGGCGGCGGTGGCGGGCGCGACCCACGCGGCGTCGCGACAGGGCGGCGGGCGCGCGCCGGGCGGCGTGCGCGCCAGGTAGTGGCTGTATCCGGCGGCGAAGCCGTCGAGCATCGCGCGCGCCTCGGCCGAGAGCTTCGGCAGCATCATCTCGGCGCGCGTGCGCCAACCCAGATGCAGGTTGGCGAAGTCGCTGTCGACGTGCGCGTCGCCGGGCCCCGCGCCGAACCAGCGCGCCCGCTCGCCGCGCACGCGCACGTACTGGTCGGCCATGACGCAGACGTGCGCCCGCGCCATGGCGTAGCCCTGGCCGAAGCCGAGGCCGCCGCTGTCGTCGGCGATCACGTGGGGCACGCCGTGGGAGGTCCAGCGCACCGTGGCGCGATAGGCGGGCGTCGTCGCCGGGCCGGGCGCGGGCGTGGTGGTGGCCGCGGGCGACGGGTTCCCGCACGCCGCCGCGAGGGCGGCACCGACGAGGAAGCAGCGCATCGGCGCGCACTATACCCGGACCCGTGGTAGACAGCGCCGGCCGTGCCCGACGACCCCGCCGACGCCGAAGCCCGTGCCGCCGCGGCGGCCGCGCTGCTCGAGGAGCTGCTCGCCGACCCGCGCCGGATCGCGGAGATGAGCGACGACGTGCGGAAGCGGTTGCTGGTCGCCGCCGGGCAGCTGTCGCGCCCGGATCGCTACCAGCGCAAGGCGATGCGCAAGGGGCTCCAGCGCCGGAGCCGCGACGAGATGAAGGCGTCGGATCGCGCGATCCTCGACGGCACCGGCATCCGCGCGCTGCGCCGGTTGCCGGTGTTCCCCAGCCTCGGCGCGGTGCCGCAGCTCCCCGGCCCCGAGACCATCGACGCGATCGGCGAGGAGCCGGCCGCCGACGACTGGCAGGCGGCCGAGGCGCGACGCGACGAGCCCCTGCGCGTGCAGGAGGCCCGCAACTGCTACGTGTGCAAGGCCGACTTCCACGAGCTGCACCCGTTCTACGACGCGATGTGCGGGCGCTGCGCCGCGCTCAACTGGGAGAAGCGCAACCAGACGGCGGACCTGCGCGGGCGCGTCGCGCTGGTGACGGGCGGGCGCGTGAAGATCGGCGCGCAGATCGCGCTCAAGCTCCTGCGCGCCGGCGCCGAGACCATCATCGTCACGCGCTTCCCGGTCGACGCCGCGCGCCGGCTCGCCGCCGAGCCCGACGCCGAGGAGCTGTGCGCGCGGGCGCACGTGTACGGCTGCGACCTGCGCCACACCCCGTCGGTCGAGGCGCTGTGCGCGTCGCTGTGCGGCTCGCTCACGCGCCTCGATGTCCTCATCAACAACGCGTGCCAGACCGTGCGCCGGCCCAGCGGCTTCTACGATCACATGATGCCGTCGGAGACCGCGCCGTGGTCGTCGCTCGGGCGCCTGGAGCAGCAGGTGCTCGCGCGCTTCTTCGGGATGAAGGTGCAGGCCGAGGAGGCCCACCGGCTGCTCGCTGACGGCGCGCACGAGGTCGTGCCGGCGGCGGGCGCGCCCGGCCTGTGGAAGTCGGCGGTGCTCTCGCAGGTCCCGCTCCTCGCCGAGGATCTCGAGCGCGGCAGCCACCTCTACCCCGCCGGCCGGCTCGATCAGGACCTGCAGCAGGTCGATCTGCGCGACTTCAACTCGTGGCGCATGACGCTGGCCGACGTGCCGACCGCCGAGCTGCTGGAGGTCCACCTGGTCAACGCGGTGGCGCCGTTCGTGCTCAACGCGCGCCTGAAGCCGCTGCTCGCCGCGGTGCCCACGCGCGACGCGCACGTCGTCAACGTCTCGGCGATGGAGGGGCAGTTCTACCGCCGCTTCAAGACCGACAAGCACCCGCACACCAACATGGCCAAGGCGGCGCTCAACATGCTGACGCGCACCTCGGCGGCCGACTACGTGCGCGACGGCATCTACATGAACGCGGTCGACACCGGCTGGGTCACCGACGAGGACCCGGCGACGATCGCGGCGCGCAAGGTCGCGGTCCACGGCTTCCACCCGCCGCTCGACATCGTCGACGGCGCCGCGCGGGTGCTCGACCCGGTCTTCGCCGGGTACAACACCGGGCGCCACGTCTGGGGGCTGTTCCTCAAGGATTACGCCCAGACGCCCTGGTAGCCCGTGTCAGGGCGCGGTCAGGCTGCTTACAGGCGCCTTACACGTGGGGGCGGGCGTGATGGCACACTGATCGGGTGCGCATCCTGGTCGTCGAAGACGAGGCCGGCCTCCGCGAGGGGCTCATCGATCTGCTGCAGGGCGACGGGCACGACGTGACCGCCGTGGGCGACGGCGCGACCGCCGCCGCCACCGGCATCGCCGAGAGCTGGGATCTGGTCGTCCTCGATCTGATGCTGCCGCGCATGAACGGCATGGACGTGTGCCGGAAGCTGCGCGGCGCGCGCCCAGGGATGCCGATCCTGATGCTCACGGCGCGCGGCAGCGAGGACGACAAGGTGCGCGGCCTCGGCGAGGGCGCCGACGACTACGTCACCAAGCCGTTCTCGGCGCGCGAGCTCCTGGCGCGCGTGCGGGCGCTCGGCCGGCGCGCGCCGTCGGAGGTCACCGAGCAGATCGACGTCGACGGCGCGGTGCTCGACTTCGCGCGCCTGGTGGTGAAGCGGGACGGCGCGACCACGGCGCTCACGCCGCGCGAGGTCGGGCTCCTGCGCTGGCTGCACCGGCAGCGCGGGCGCGCCGTGTCGCGGAGCGAGATCCTCGAGCAGGTCTTCGGCCAGCGCGGCGACCTGCAGACGCGCGCGGTCGACATGGCGATCGTCGTCCTGCGCAAGAAGGTCGAGCGCGACCCGGCGCAGCCGCGCATCATCGTGTCGATCAAGGGCGCGGGGTACGCGTGGGGCGAAGACACGCCGTGACGTCCACGCGGACGATCTCGGCCGCGGTGCTCGTCGTCGGCGCGCTGGCGGCGGTGCTGATCGCGTGGTTCGGCAGCGGCTGGCGATCGATGGAGAAGGAGCAGGCGGCGATCCTCGCCGCGGCGCGCGCCGACGCCGCGGACACCGCGTCCGTGCTCGCCGACGACCTGGTCGCCGAGCTCGAGCACCTGCGGGCCGAAGAGTCGCAGCGGCCGTACTTCCACTACCAGAACCTCTTCCACGATCCGCGCGGCGCCAGCCTCGGCTGGAGCGTCGTGCCGTCGCCGCTGGCCGAGGGGCCGACCGAGCGCCTGGTGGCCACGCACTTCCAGATCGACGACGGCGGCCAGCTGACCTCGCCGACGTTCAACCCCGAGGTGCCCGACAACAGCGCGCCGCGCGCGGCCGCCGACCTGGCGGTGCTGGCGGCGCTGGTGCCGGTGAAGTCCGCGCTCGTGAACCCGCCCGATCCCGTGCAGGTCGCGATGGCCCAGGCGGTGTCGCTGCGGCCGGAGCCGGAGGAGCAGGAGCAGAACGCGCCGGTGAAGGAGAAGAAGTCGACGCCGGCGCCGAAGGGCTCGCTGAAGAACGCCACGCTCGCCGACGGCAAGGCGAAGGACGACGTCGACGTCGATCCGTTCGAGAGCGACAAGGTCGCGATGGCGAAGAAGCGGCGCGCGGTGAAGCAGGCGCCGGAGCCGAAGCAGCAGGTGGTGACGCTGGCGCCCGAGGCGTACGCCCAGAACCTGCAGTCGAACGAGATCTTCGTCAATTCGCGGCAAGGGCAGCAGCAGCAGCAGCAGTACAAGTCGCCGCCTCCGCCGCAGCCACAGGCGCAGGAGCCGGATCCGATCCAGGCGCAGGGACCGATCCCGTCGGGCAACGGCCCGGTGCCGCAGCTGGCGATGGAGCCGGTGCCGCAGCAGGCGACGCCGCCGCGCCCGCCGCCGCGTCGGCAGGCGTCCGCCGCGTCGTCGCCCTCGGCGGCGCCGGCGCCCGGGGCCCCGGTGACGATCACGATCAACCCGCTGGCGTGGCGCGCGGTCGCGCTCGACGGGGCGCCCGCGCTCCTCGCGGTGCGCGTGGTGACGACGCCGGACGGCCAGCTCACGCAGGGGCTCGTCGTGTCGACCGAGCGGGTGCGCGAGTGGCTCGCCGAGCGCGCGCCCGAGGCCCAGGCGACGCTGCACACCGGCGCCGAGGCGCCGCCCGGTGCGGCGGCGACCGTCGCGCTCGCCGGCGTCGGCTGGTGGGTCTCCGTCGACGACACCGCCGCGCTCGCGACCGCGCGGCGCGCCGCCGCGAGCCTGCGCAGCGCCTTCCTCGGCCGCTTCATCCCGGTGTCCTTGCTCGCGCTCGCATGCGCGATGCTGGTCGTCCTCCTCACGTTCCGCGCCGAGAAGCTCGCCCGCCAGCGCGAGCGCTTCGCGGCGGCCGCGGCCCACGAGCTGCGCACGCCGCTCGCCGGCATCCAGCTCTACGGGGACATGCTCGTCGACGGGCTCGGCGATCCGGCCAAGCACAAGGACTACGCGCGGCGCGTGGCCGAGGAGGCGTCGCGCCTGGGGCGTGTCGTCGCCAACGTGCTCGGGTTCTCGCAGCTCGAGCGCCGGAGCCTGGCGGTGCGACCCGAGGTGGGCGACGTCGTCGAGGCGGTGCGCGCCGCCGTCGAGCGCGCCGAGCCCGGCCTCCTGCGCGCCGGCGCCGCCGTCGAGCTGGACGCGCCCGAGCGGGCGAGCGCGCGCTTCGATCGCGACGCGCTGGCGCGTATCCTCGGCAACCTCCTCGACAACGCCGAGAAGTACACCCGCGAGCACGAGGACCGCGGCATCACCGTCGCCGTGAAGGCGGTCGACCAGGCCGTCGAGATCACGGTCGCCGACCGCGGGCCCGGCCTGCCCGCGTCGCTGCGCCGGCGCCGCTTCGAGCCCTTCGCGCGCGGCATCGGCGATGACGGTCCGCCCGGCCTCGGCCTCGGCCTCGCACTGTCGCAGTCGCTCGCGCACGCGATGGGCGGTGAGCTCACCTGGAAGGATCAGTCGCCGGGCGCCACGTTCGTCGTGCGCCTGCCGGCGGCGGCGGTGCCGGTGCGGTGACTACCGTGCGCCGGGCGCCGCCGCGATCTCGCGGCCGCACACGTGCACGGTGTAGGTGACGGGCAAGGACGTCGAGCGGCGCGAGCCGCCGACCCAGAGCCAGTACTCGCTCTGGGGCTCGACCGCGGTGACGACGACCTCCTCGCCGATGAGCGCCGCGGCCGGCGTGCCCATCGGCTCGGTCGGCTTGCCGGCCTCGAAGACGAGCACGTCGAGATCGGCGATGCCGCCGCTCCACACGACGCGCACGTCGAGCTGGTTCGTCGTCGCGCCGGTGTAGAGCGAGAACGTGTCGCGGTCGCGGTACTCGTCGCCGGCGGAGGTCACGCCCGCCGAGGAGCCGGCGATCGCGAAGCGGTTGCCGGCGGTGACCGCTTGGCCGGTGGCGTCGGGCGCGTCGCTGGTGTCGTCGGTCGGCCTCGCCGACAGGATCGGCGGCTGCTGGGTCACCTCGATGACGTCGTTCGCGCGGTGGCCGGCGGCGCTCTCGTCCACCTCGGTGTAGATGGTGCCGCCGGTCATGGGTGGGCAGCGCATCGCCGGCGTGTCCGCGTACATCTCGACGCGGTACGGGAACGACGAGACCGCCCGGTCGTCGCGGGCCTCGACGCCGAGCGTGTACTCGCCCTGCGGCAGGAGCAGCGCGGTGACGGCGTTGCCGGCGCGCAGGCGGGCGATCGCGCGCGGCCCGCTGGCGTCGCGCACGCTCAGCTCGAGGCGGTCGACGTTGCCGCCCAGCGGCGCGCTCAGGCGCACCACGACGGGGGCGCCCGGCGCGACCGTGACCTGGTAGAGGTCGCGATCGACGAGGTCACCGGAGGGCGCGTCCACGTCGATGTTGCCGCAGACCGCGACGCGCTGGCCGGCGAAGACGGCGCCGGTCGGCTCCGACGAGGTCCCGTTGCGGCTGTCGTCGGATTCGGGGTGGCAGTCCACGGGCGCGCCGTCGCTGCCGGCGTCGGGCGCGGGCGCGCCGTCGACGATCGCCTGGTCGTCGTCGCCGCCGCAGCCGGCGACCAGCGCCGGCGCGAGCAGCCACGCGTGCAGGGACGACTTCAGCATGTTCGATCGCTCAAGCTACCGTCGGGAGCTGCGCGTGTCCAGCCTGTGTATACTCGCGCACACATGGTCGTCCGCTTGGGCCTTCTCGCCACGGCTGTGATCGGCGTCGCGTCCGCACCGAGCTTCGTTCACGCCGAGCCCATCGAGGTCGGCGCCATGCTCGGCCCACGGATCTTCGCCGACGACTCGATCCTCGGCGACGCGGAGAACGCGCCGACATCGCTCGGCAACAGCGTGTTGCTCGGCGTCCGCGCCGCGCGTCCGATCACGCCGTGGCTCGTGCCCGAGGTCGAGCTCGGCCTGTCGCCGGCGACGACGCGCGAGTACGACATCGACGTGTTCTGGTTCGAGCCGCGCGCCCACCTGCGCTTCCAGATCCGCCCTGATCGGCGGCTGCGGCCGTTCGCGGTGCTCGGTGGCGGCCTGCCGGTCGTGCTGTCCTCGCGTCGCGGCATCTACCCGAGCGGCGTGACCGGCGAGGCGTACGGCGGCGGGGGCCTCGGCTGGAACCCGGGGCGCGGCGTCGCGCTGCGGTTCGACGCGCGCTTCTCGCTGTTCCAGGGGCGTGAGGGTGAGAAGCCGGTGACGGTCGAGGCGGAGGTCACGGCGGGTGTGTGGTTCGTGATCGGCAAGAAGGGCGCGACGCGCGTGCGCGAGGCGGAGCGGCGGATCGCGTCGCCGACCGAGACCGACACCGACGGCGACGGGTACGCCGACGCGGTCGATCAGTGCCCCGAGCGCGCCGAGGACCACGACGGCCACGAGGACAAGGACGGCTGTCCCGACATCGACAACGACGGCGACCAGGTGCTCGACGTCGCCGACAAGTGCGCGACGGTGGCCGAGACCTACAACGGGTTCGAGGACGACGACGGCTGCCCCGACACGGTGCACGCCGACGTCGACGCGATCATCGGCACGGTCGAGGGGCTGCTCTACGGGGCCGGCGAGGTGACGGTCCGGGCGACCGCGAACGAGGGGCTCGATCGCATCGTCAAGGTGCTGAAGGCGCACCCGTCGGTGCGGCTGGTGCTCGTCGGCCACACCGACGCCAAGGAGGCGCAGACGCCCGCGGACGCGCCGCCACCCGCCGACGGCGCGGAGCCGCCCGATCCCGCGGACCTCGCGCGCGAGCTCGGTCGCGAACGCGCCACCGCGCTGCGCAACGCGCTGGTCAAGCGCGGCGTCGGCCGCGGTCGCTTCATCATCGAGTCCGCCGGCCTCGACCAGCCGGTCTCCGACGAGGACTCGCACCGCGGCCGCCTGCGCAACCGGCGCGTCGAGGTGCAGCTCTTCGTCCCGAAGCGCTAGGCCAGCTCGACCTGATCGGTCTCGGCGAGCAGGTACAGGAGGCGCAGGAAGTTGGTGCGCGCGTCGGGTGAGCGGACGCGCGCGAGCAGGTCGGCGACGGTGGCGCGGCCGTCGGCCATGTCATGCACGCGGCCGAGCGCCTCGCCGACGCCGAAGCCGGCGAGGTCCTCGCGGGTGGTGGCGCGCGGGCGGCGCGCGCTCACGCCGGCCGCCCACTCGTCGACGAAGGCGACGTCGAGCGCGGCGGCGCCCGCGCCGAGGATGCGGCGCGCGTCGAGGTGGAGCGGCCGGACCTGGAACGGGTTGGCGCGCCCGGCGTACCAGCGATAGCGGCCCTTGGGCCACGTGCACACGTCGATGAGCTTGGCGCTCACCTGGCGCGCGAGGAGCCGGTACGCGTCGAGTGGCTTGAGCAGCCCGAGCCCGACCAGCGTGTCGGCGAGCTTGCCCGCGAAGTGCGGCATGACCTGGACGGCGCGCTGCAGCGCCTGCGGCGTGACCGCACCCTGCGCGACGAGGAAGTCGCCGAGACGTTCGCTGGTCACGTTCGACGACACGAACTGCGGATCGCCGTCGTCGAGGTACGCCTCCTTGAGGATGCCGGCTCGACCTTCGAGCACGAGCAGGCCCTTGGCGCGCCCGCGGGCGAGCTTGTAGAGCAGGCGGATCGGCGAGATCTGGCGCAGGTCGCCGCTCTCGGCCGGCTGCGGCCGCGGGCTCTTCTCGACGAGGTTGCCGCCCTCGGCGTTGAGGTCGATCTCGTGCGAGACCTCGTCCTCGACGACGTCCTCGCCGCCCTCGCCGCGGCCGGCGATGAACTCGGCGCGCGCGACGTCGGCCTCGCGCTGCGCGGCCGCCTTGCCCATCTGGGTGGCCGGGCCCGACAGCGTGTTGACCTCGTCGTACGCCTCGGTGACCGTGCCGTCGTCGGCCGTGATGGGGACGGTCGGTGCGCTGGGCGCGGCGGTGACGCGGGCGACGAAGGCGGCGAGGTCGCGCGCGTCGGGGCGACCGTTGCGGTGGAGCCAGCCGGTGAGCGCGTCGCGCAGCTCGCCGGCGGAGGCGAAGCGCCCCGACGGCAGGCGCTCGAGCGCGCGCTCGGCGATGACGCGCAGCTCGAGCGGGACCTCGGAGGCGTACTTGTGCAGGCGCTCGAGGTTGGCGTCGCGCACCATGAGGAGCACGTCGAGGTCGCTCGGCGCGGTGAACAGCCGGCGCGCCATGATGGTCTCGACGAGCACGACCGCGAGCGAGAACACGTCGCTGCGTCCGTCGAGCTCGGCGCCCGAGACCTGCTCGGGGGACATGTAGCCGTACTTGCCCTTGAGCATGCCGGCCTCGGTCTTGTGCTGGCGCTCGGCGGCGCGCGCGATGCCGAAGTCGGTGAGCTTCACGTCGCCGCGGCGCGAGACGAGGATGTTGCCGGGCGAGACGTCGCGGTGGACGAGGCCGAGGGCGCGCCCGTCGGGCGCGGTGGCGTGGTGCGCGTAGTCGAGCGCGTCGGCGACCTCGCGGGCGATCAGCGCGGCGAGGTGCGCCGGCAGGCGGAGCTGCGTGCGCGCGCACTCGCGCAGGAGCGCGAGGAGGTCGATGCCGTCGACCCACTGCATGGCGATGTAGGGCGTGTCGGCGTCCGTGCCGAGCTCGAACACGTGGACGATGTTGGGGTGGTCGAGCTGGGCGGTGAGGCGGGCCTCGTCGAGGAACATCTGGATGAAGGCGGGGTCGGCGACCAGCTGGGGGAGGATCTTCTTGATCACCACCAGCTTCTCGAAGCCGTGCTCGCCGAGGGCGCGGGCCTTGAACAGCTCGGCCATGCCTCCGACCGCCAGGCGCTCGAGCACCTGGTACTTCCCCACGCTCTGAGGCAACGAGCGCATCAGCCGGCGAGCTTATCCCGTTTGCCAGGTTGGCGCAGGCGGGGAGGGGGAGTGACACCGACTGTCGCGGCGCGGGGCCGCGAGCGGCGCAACTGTCCGTCAGCGCGTGTTGCCGTCGTGCGGCACGGGCCGTGGATCACGTCCGGGCATGTCGGTGATCGCGCTTCGACGGCTCCAGACGCTGAGCGGGCCCGCGATCGCGGGGATCGCGGTGGTCCTGTGCGGATGGTTCGGGAGTCGCGCGGTCGCGGCGTGGCGCCCGGCGGAGGCCGAGGCGGCGCGCGCCGAGCCGGCCTCGCGGATCGCGACGGCGCTCCCGGCGGCGCCCCGACACGTGTCCTCCGCGCCCGATCGTGCGGCGCTCGTCACACGCAACATGTTCTGCTCGTCGTGTGTCCTCTCCGCGGAGCTCGAGCCCGGAGCGGCGCCCGCGAGCGGTGTCGCGCACACGCTGCCGCGCGTGATCGCCACGCACGTCGGCGCCGCGGGCGAGGGCTGGGCGACGCTCGAGATCGGCGGCATGGCGGGCGGCTTCACCGTCGGCGCGACGTTGCCGGGCGGCGGCGTGATCGAGCGTATCGAGCGCGGCGCGGTCATCGTCGCGTTCGCCGACGGGACCGAGCGCGTGCCGCTCGCGACCGACGCCAAGCTCGCGGGCGCGACCAAGCACCCTGGGACCGGCGAGCCGGCGCAGAGCGCGAAGGCCGATCCGTGGGCCGACCGCATCCGCGTCGTCGGCGAGCACCGCTGGGAGGTCGACCGCACCCTCATCCGCGAGCTCGTCCAGGCCGGCACGAGCGGCAACCCCGCCGCCCGCGGCGTGCGCCTCCAGCCGGTCAGCAAGGACGGCAAGCTCGCCGGCGTGCGCGTCACCGCCTCACGCACGGGCTCCCTCTCCGCCGCCCTCGGCCTCGCCACCGGCGACGTCATCGAGGCCATCGACGGCCAGCCCATCGACTCGCCCCAGGTCCTCATGAAGATGTACGACCGCCTCGCCGACCTCCGCCGCGTCGACCTCGGCGTCCGCCGCAAGAACGCAGCCGTCACGCTCACCTACGACCTCCCCTGACCCGGGGACGGTGTCAACTTTGACAACTTCCGGATGGGCCTCCGGAAGTTGTCAAAGTTGACACCGTCCCCAAATGGAACACGTTCTATTTGAAGGTGTCCTTGGCCCGGCGGCGGTCGGCGAACTGGGAGGGGGCGGAGGCGCGGAGGAAGGGGTTGGTGGCCAGCTCGGTCGCGATCGTGGAGGGGGTGGTGGGCTCGTTGCGGGCGCGGCGAGCGGTGACGTCGGCGAGGGCGGCGGTGATGGCGGGGACGTCGGGCTCGGTGTGCGCCGCGAAGCGGAGGTTGGAGGCCGTGTACTCGTGGCCGAAGTAGACGCGGGTCTCGGGGGGGAGGGCGGCGAGGCGCTGGAGGGAGGCATGCATCATCGGGGCGTCGCCCTCGAAGAGGCGGCCGCAGCCGGCGGCGAAGAGGGTGTCGCCGGTGAAGACGGCGGCCTCGTCCTCGAGCCACAGGCTGATCGCGCCGAGGGTGTGGCCTGGGTTGTGGATGATGCGCGCGCGTACCTTGCCCAGCTCGATGGTGTCGCCGTCGGCGACGCCGCGCGTGAGTCCCGTGATGCGTCCGTGATCGCGGTCGTAGACGTGCCCGACGACCTCGAGGTCGGGCTGGGCGGCGAGGAGCGCCTTCACGCCGCCGACGTGGTCGGGGTGGTGATGCGTGGCCCAGATCGCGGCGAGCGTCGCGCCCTCGCGCGCGAGCGCCGCGACGATCGGCGGCGCCTCGCCGGGATCGACGACCGCGGCGCGGCCGTCGTCGGCGATGACGAGGTAGGCGTAGTTGTCCGAGAGACACGGCACCGGGACGATCCGCATGCGCGCACCTTACCGCTATATTGCTCGCCGTGAGCGCGAGCCTCCTGTCGCTACGCGGCCTCGGCAAGGACTACGGCGCGCGCACCGCCGTCGCGGCGGTCGACCTCGAGATCGCGCGCGGCACGATCGTGGGGCTCCTCGGGCCCAACGGCGCCGGCAAGACCACGACCATCTCGATGATCGCCGGGGTCATCACGCCGAGCCGCGGCTCGGCCACCGTCGCGGGACATCCCGTCGCCGCCGGCGCGGCCGGGTTCGCCGCACGGCGCGCGATCGGCCTCGTGCCCCAGGACCTCGCGCTCTACGAGGACCTCACCGCCGATCAGAACCTCGCCTTCTTCGGCGCCATCTACGGCATGAGCGGCGCGGCCCTCGTGCGACGCATGGACTGGGCCCTCGGCGTCGTGGGCCTGGCCGATCGCCGCGGCGACGCCGTCGCCACCTACTCCGGCGGCATGAAGCGGCGGCTCAACCTCGCGGCCGGGCTCCTGCACGAGCCGGCGCTCCTCATCCTCGACGAGCCGACCGTCGGCGTCGATCCGCAGAGCCGCCACCACATCTTCGATACGATCCGCGCGCTGCGCGACGGCGGCATGACCATCCTCTACACCAGCCACTACATGGAGGAGGTCGCCGAGCTGTGCGACCGCGTCGCGATCATGGACGACGGCACGGTCATCGCGCAGGGCTCGATCGCCGAGCTCGTCGCGCGCCACGCCGGTCCGCCGGTGATCGAGCTCGAGCTCGCCGGCGACGACGCCGCGCTCCTGGCCGCGCGCGCGCTCGCGGCGCGCCACGGGCCGATCGACGTCGACGGGGCGATCGTGCGCCTGCCGCGGCCGAGGGCGCTCGGCCAGCTCGTCCTCGACGTCGAGACCGCCGGCGTGAGGGTCGTGCGCGTCACCGCCGCGACCACCGATCTCGAGGGCGTCTTCCTCACCCTCACCGGGCACTCGCTGCGCGACTGACATGTTCGCCGCCACCATCAAGAAGGATCTGCAGCTGCTCGCGCGCGATCGCGGCGCGCTCGTGAGCCTGTTCCTCCTGCCCGTCGTCTTCATCGCGGTGTTCGGCGCGTTCTTCAGCGGCGACGGCGGCGATCGCCGCCGCACCGTCGCGGTGTGGGCCGCCGACGCGCCGCGCCCGGGCGCGGTCGTGACCGCGCTCGAGCAGTCGCAGCTCTTCGAGGTCCGCCGCGTCGCCTCGGCCGAGGCCGCGCGCGCCGAGGTCGTCGCCGATCGCGCAGACGCGGGGCTCGTGCTCGATGCCGACTTCGATCCCGCTGCCGGGCGCCCCGCCGAGCTCGCCATCGACGAAGGCCTGGCCCCGATGGTGCGACTTCCGCTCCAGGGCGCGCTCCACGCGATCGTCCATCGTGCCGTCTTCCCGCCGCCGCCCGGCGCCGACCTGCCCGTCCTCGTCCCGCGCACGCCGCCCGGGATCAAGCGCGCGCTGCGTGACGTCGACGCGTTCCAGCTCTCGGTGCCCGGCAACGCCGTCCTCTTCGGCTTCTTCCTCGCGCTCACCGTCGGCCTCGCGTTCGCCGAGGAGCGCCGCTGGGGCACGTGGCGCCGCATCCTCGCCGCGCCGGCGCCACGCTGGCGCATCCTCCTCGCCAAGCTCGTGCCCTACGTCCTCGTCGGGCTCGGCCAGTTCGTCTTCCTCTTCGGCCTCGGCGCCGTCGTCTTCGGCATGCGCGTCGGCGGCAGCCTCGTCGGGCTCGTCGTGCTCACCTTCGCGGTGGTCACGTGCGCCGTCTCGCTCGGGCTCGTGATGGCCGCGATCGGCGGCAGCGAGAAGCGCATGGGCTCGATCGGCTCGGTCTCGCTCCTCATCATGGGCCTCGTCGGCGGCGCCATGGTCCCGCGCGCGATCATGCCGCCGGCGCTCAAGGTCGCAGGCCTCGTCGTCCCCCACGGCTGGGCCCTCGACGGCTACTTCACGCTGCTCGTCCGCGAGGACGCCACCGTCCTCGACGTCGCCCCGCAGATCGGCGCCATCCTCGCCTTCGCGGCGCTCTTCGCCGCCTTCGGCGTCTGGCGCTTCCGCTTCGAGCGGTGACGTTCAGAAGCGGGACTCGCTGAGGTCCTGCTCGGCGAGCTCCGCGCGGGCGTCGGTGGCTGGCACCGCCACGTCGGTGGCTGGCACAGCCACGTCGGCGCGCCGCGGTCGCGTCGCCGCCGGCCTCGTGGGCGCAGCCGCGCTGGGCGGCGCGGTGTCCTTCGCGGCGTCTCTCGCGGCGTCCTCCGTGGCGACCACCGCCTCGGCGCGGGGCGACGCCGGCGCCGCGAACGACTCCACGACGTCGACGGCCGGGGCGGTCCGTCGAGCGTCGCCACGCGTGGCGACGAATCCGACGACGGCCGCCGCGACGACGACCGACGCCACACCCGCCGCGACCCAGCGGCCGCGGCGGCGCGTGGCGCGCGAAGGGGTCGGCACCGGCGGCGCCGCCAGGCGCTCCGCCACGTGCTCGAGCAGCGCGGCCATCGAAGGCCAGCGATCCGCCGGGTGCGCCGACAGGCCGCGCAGCAGCGCGTCGTGCAGCCACGCCGGCACCTCGTGATGGCGCCTCGGCGTGAGGGCGCCGCGCACGAAGCGCCCGACGATGCTGTGCGTCGTCGCCTGGTGCGGGCGCTCGCCGTGCAAGCCCTCCCACAGGCTGACGCAGAAGCTGTACTGGTCCGCGCGCGCGTCGATCGCCTCGCCACGCGCCTGCTCCGGCGCCATGTAAGCCGGCGTGCCGGCGACCGTGCTCATCACCGCCGCCGCCCCCGGAGCGGTGCCGTCGTGGAGGTGCGCGGCGATGCCGAAGTCCGCCACCATCACCCTCCCGTCGTCGTCGACGAGGACGTTGGAGGGCTTGAAGTCGCGGTGGACGAACCCAGCCGCGTGTGCGGCGGCGAGCCCCGCACCCGCGCCGGCGAAGCGCTCGACCACCTCGCGCCAGCCCCGGCGCGTCGTGCTCATCCACTCGTGCAGCGTGCCGCCCGCGATGAACGGCATCACGACGTAGAGGTGGCGCTCGAGGCGACCCACGTCGAACACCGGCAGCACCGCCGGATGCCGCAGCTGCGCCATCGCGCGCGCCTCGTCGAGGAACCGCACCTGCGCGCGCGCGCCGCTCGCCCGCGCGTTCAGCACCTTGATCGCCAGCGGCCGGCTCAGCGCCGGGTCGCGCGCGCGGAAGACGACGCCCATGCCGCCGCGCCCGATCACCTCCTCGAGCTCGTAGCGGCCGAGCCGCATGCCGGGCTCGAGCGCCAGCGCCTGTCCCGGCGCCGGCGGCGGCGGCGGCGCGGCGCTGCGCAGCGTCGTCGCCTTGCCGTCCGTGGGCAGCGCGGTGACCGTGGGGTCGAGCGGCTCACGCCCCGCCACGGGTCACTCGCGCATCGGGTCGTCGCAGGACGGATCGGCGATCGGCGGCAGCGTCGAGAAGCTCTCGACGAAGATCGAGCCCATGCGAGGTACCACCGACGGCGGCGCCGGCGCCGGCTCGGGCTTCGCGCAGAACGAGTAGTCCGCCTCCGCGATCACGCGGACGCGCTCGTTGACCACGAAGTCGGACGCCCCGGGCGCCGGCGTCTGGTTCAGCGCGCCGGCCGGGATCGAGATGTTGATGACGTACTCGACCTCGTCGCTGTCGTCGGGGAACTCGATGCCGCCGATCGTCGTCTCGCTGAGCGGCGTGCCGCCGCCGAACGGAAGGATGCTGAGCGACAGATCGAGCGTGCGGCTGTCGACGTCGAGCGAGGCGGTGCCGGTCATCCGGATCTCGTCGATCGTCGATGGGTCGCTCGGCCGCGCCCGCTCGATCGTGACGAGGTAGTTGCCGTCGAGCCGCGGGAGGTGCTGCTGCACGTCCTCGATGCCGACGAAGGTCTGGCAGCCGGCGGCGCCGACGAGCAGCCCGAGGGAGGCGAGGACCAGACGCATCGGGGCCTATCCTACTGCCATTGCTGCGAAAAAGAGAGGCCGCTATAGCGTTGACTTGTCTGTTATCACGGATAATGCTCCTGCAAACCCATGACGTCGCATGATGCGAGCAACGTGCTGCGACTGATCGGTGAGCCGACGACGTTCGATCTCGTGCTGCCGTCGATCACGCTCGAGGGTGGCGCGCAGGTCACGCACCACGTCGTGCGCGGCTGGCACTGGGGGCCCAAGGAGGACGAGCCGGTGCTGCGCGATCGCGGGATCCCGCCGGGCGACGAGCACCAGCGGCTGGTCACGCGCAGCGCCGGCGAGCTCGCCGCGATGGCGCGCAAGGCGCCGCGCGTGAGCGAGCGGCTGTCGCCCGACATCCCGACCGTGGTCGCGGTGCACGCGCTCACCGGCGACGCACGCGCCGGCGGGCCCGGCGGCTGGTGGGAGCCGCTCATCGGTCCGGGGCGCACGTTCGACCCGTCGAAGGTGCGCGTCCTCTGCTTCAACCTGCTCGGCGGCTGTTACGGCACGAGCGGCCCCGCCGACGGCAGCTTCCCGCGGCTCAGCGACGATCAGTTCCCGGCCGAGCTCGCGCCCACGCGCGGCGGCTTCGCCATCCCGGCGGTCGATCTGCCGGCGACGGTCACGACGTGGGACCAGGCGCGCTCGATCCTGCTCGCGCTCGATGCGCTCGGGGTGTCGAAGGTCGAGCTGCTCACCGGCGGCTCGCTCGGCGGCATGGTCGCGCTCTGCCTGGCCGCGCTCGATCCCGAGCGCTTCGAGCGGCTCGTGCCGATCGCCGCGTGCGCCGCCGCGTCGAGCTGGATCCTCGCCTGGAACCACGTCGGCCGGCAGGCGATCCTCGCCGACCCGGGCTTCCCGCACGACGTCGGGCGCGGGCTCGAGCTCGCGCGTCAGGTCGCGACGATCACGTACCGCGCCGAGCCCGGGCTCGATCGCACGCAGGGCCGCCGTCAGGGTCAGGCGAGCGAGGAGTCGGGCGACTGGTCGTCGCGCGCGCGCTACCGCGTGCAGACGTACCTCGAGCACCAGGGGCAGAAGCTGCGGCAGCGCTTCGACGCGCGCAGCTACCTGACGCTCATCGGCGCGATGGATCATCACGACCTCTCCCGGCGCCCGCCGCCGCCCGAGGGCGTCGAGAGCTGGCCGGCCAACGTCGCGCCACCGCCCGCCGCCTACAGCGGCCCCGCGCTCGACGAGGGCGCGCCCCGCGTCGCCCCGTCATGGGGGCTCGATCGCATCCGCGCGACGACGCTCGCGATCGGCATCGACACCGACGCGCTCTACCTGCCCGCGCACACCGACGAGCTCGTGCGCGCGCTCGCGGCGCGGGGCCTGCCCGCGCGCGTCGCGACCATCTCCTCGCACCATGGCCACGACGCGTTCCTCACCGAGTGGGACCAGCTCGCGACCCACCTCGGCGCGGCGCTGGCGCTGGCGCCCGCGCGCCTCTCGCCCCGGAGCGCGCGGCCCGGCGCGCTGACCGAGCTCGCCAAGCCGTGAGCACAGGTCGCCCGCTCTGGGTTCGACCGGCAACTGTTGGTAGGCTCGACGCGGTGGACGAGACCTTCGACTACTGCGTCGGACGTCTGACCGCGGGCGGCTCCGAGGAGCTGACGCGGTTCCTCGACGCGCAGCTCGCGTTCGAGCATGTCCACGACGCCGGCTGGTACGGGTGGTTCCACGACCACCTGTCGGCCGGGCTCGCGCTGCCGGCGACGTTCGGCGTCGGCGACACGCTGCTCGCGCTCGCGCCCGATCGCGAGGGCGCCGCGATCCGCTTCGCCGCCGACACGTCGGCGCTCGGCCGCGTCCTGCCCATCGCGCTCGCGGAGATCGGCGAGCACGCGGTGCGCCAGGGGCTCACCTACGATCTCGCGCTGCTCGGGCGCGTCGTCCAGGGCCAGACGTCGAGCTGCTTCCTCACCACGATGCGCGCGCGCGTGCGCAGCGGCACCCTCTCGATGGACGCGATGCTCGAGGTGATCCAGACGTGGCGCGCGAGCGGCACGACCGCGGCGCTCGCCGCGTCCGCGCTCCTGGTCGAGCTCGATCCCGAGGACGACAACGAGGACACATGAGATCCAGCCGCGAGGAGTGCGAAGCCTAGCCATGACGACTGCCCGCACCGTCCGCGGCGTCCTGCCGCTCATCGGCGACACGCCGCTGGTCCAGGTCACGCACCTCGACACCGGGCCCTGCGAGCTGTGGCTCAAGCTCGAGAGCGCCAACCCGGGCGGCTCGATCGAGGACCGCAGCGCGCGCGCGATGATCGACGCCGCCGAGGCGTCCGGCGCGCTCCGGCCCGGCGGCCACATCGTCGAGGCCACCGCGGGCGACGCGGGGCTCGGGCTCGCGCTGGTCGCGGCGCTGCGCGGGTACCGGCTCACGCTGGTCGTTCCCGACACGACGAGCCAGGAGAAGGTGCTGCACCTGAAGGCGCTCGGCGCGCGCTGCGTCCTGACGCGCTCGGACGTGGGCACGGGCCACCCCCAGCACCATCAGGACCTCGCGCAGCGGATCGCGCGCGACGAGGGCGCCTGGTACGTGAACCAGCTCGAGAACCCCGCCGACCCGCGCGCGCACGAGGAGACGACCGCGCCCGAGATCTGGGCCCAGATGGACCAGCGGCTCGACGCGGTCGTCTGCGGTGTCGGCTCGGACGGCACGATCACCGGCCTCTCGCGCTACTTCGCGAAGGTCGCGCCGGCCGTCGAGCTGATCCGGGCCGGTGCGGGTGGCGCGTACGCGGTCTCCGACCACGAGGCCCTGGCCGTCGTGCGCGAGCTGCTCCGCGCCGAGGGCATCCTCGCCGGCGCTTCGTCGGGCGTGCTCGTCGCCGCCGCGCTGCGCTGGTGCCGCGACCAGACCCAGGCGAAGCGGGTGGTCACGTTCGTCTGCGACAGCGGCGGCAAGGACCTGTCGAAGGCGTACGACGACGCGTGGATGGACGAGCCGGGGCCGTCGCAGCGACCAGCGACCGGCGACCTGCGCGACCTCGTCGCCCGGCGCGCCCGCGATGGCCACGTCATCTTCGTCGCGCCCGACGACTCGCTCTCGGTCGCCTACGCGCGCATGCGCGCCAGCGACGTCTCGCAGCTGCCGGTGCTCGAGGGCAAGAAGCTGGTCGGCATCATCGACGAGTCCGACCTCTTGCTCGCGCTGCTCGGCGACGCCGCGCGCGGGGCGGCGGCGTTCGAGCGCCCGGTCTACGAGGTGATGTCGCCGCAGGTCGAGGCGCTGCCGCCGACCGCCGGCGTGCACCAGCTCCTGCCGCTGTTCGATCGCGGCATGGTCGGCATCGTCGTCGACGGCGACGAGCTGCTCGGGCTGGTCACGCGCGTCGACCTGCTCAATTACCTGCGGCGCAGGGTCGGCTGAGCCGTTTCGAATTGGCCCACAGCGGCTGCCAGTAGCTCGCGTCGAGCTCGGCGGCGGCGCCGGCGTCGTCGACGATGAAGCCGTACTCGGTGAGCCCCGCCGGGTAGAGGTTCTGCGAGCCGATGTGGAAGGCGGCGTCGTCGACGAGCACCAGCTTGGCGTGGTTGCCGGGCGCGCCGCCGCTCGGCCACCGATCGTCACGCGAGAAGCGGACCGGCGCCACCGCCAGCCGCGCGCACACCAGCGCGTCGAGCGCCGCGCCCCGCGGCGCGCCCGGCTGCGCGGCGACGTGCTCGGTGATCTTGGCGGCGACCTCGTCGAGGGTCCAGCCGTTGGCGTACGGCGCCTGCGACGGCCCGAGGCCGCCGACCGACGCCTCCGGGCTCGACACCACGATGTGCACGTCCACGCCGCGTACGATCGCGGCCCCGAGCGCGTCGAGCACGTCCTCGTCCCAGCCGCTGATCGGCAGGCCGAGCACCGGGATCTCGACCGGCCCCATGTCCTGCTGCGAGATCCGGATCGAGCGCTCGGCCGCCTCCATCATCGCCACCAGCGCGAGGTCGGCGGGGTTGGCGTCGTCCTGCGCGTCGACCCACGCCAGGCGGCCGACGCCGAAGACCGGGACGTCGCCGCCGACGCTCGTCGTCGCCGGCAGGGCCATGTCACCCGGGCAGCGATCCGTCGTCGCGCCGCGGCTCCACGTGAACGCGTGCACCGAGCCGGTCCAGCGGGTGATCCACGAGCGGTTCGCGCAGGTCCAGCGCCACTGCAGATCGGCGAAGCGGTGCGCGTGGCGCGCGATCGAGCCGCCGACCGTCATCGAGAGATCGTGCACCGGCTCGCCGTCGAGGTAGTGCTTGGTCCACAGGTTGTGGCCGCCGACGAGCGCGGTCTTGCCGTCGATCGCGACGATCTTCGAGTGGTTCCACGACGGCGGCAGGTTGCTCGAGCGGTAGTTGCCGACCGACACGGTCACGCGCGCGTTCGCGGGCAGGTCGCGCGTCAGGCGGCCGAGCACCGCCCGGGCGTCGACCTCGCCCTGCACCGGGAACGCGCCGAACAGGAAGCGCACGTTGACCGTGCGTCCGCTCGCGCCGAGCCACGTGATCGCGTTGCGCAGCGCCGCCTCGAAGCGTCCGTCGGGCGGCTGCAGGCTCGTGAGATCGACCGCGCTCTGCGCCGACGTGATACGCGCGTGGAGCTCGTCGAGCAGCGCCGCGTCGGAGTGACCGGCGCACAGGCGGCGTGGCGCCTGCGACGGCGAGCGGCGCGACGACGCGAGCGCGACGCAGCGGCCGGTGGCGCCGCAGTCGGCATCGGTCGCGCACGTGAGGAGGCCGAAGTCGAGATCACAGCGCGCGCCGCTCGTGCACAGCGACGGCAGCTGCAGCGCCGCCGCCGGCTGGTTCCAGTGCGCGGCGGGCGGGCTCTGCACCACCCAGTCGCCGTCGAGCCGGTTGTCGGTCGACAGCGACCACGAACGGCCGCGCTCACCGGCCGCGGTTGCGTCGAGCGCGGCGAGGACGGCCTCGCCGACGTGCGAGCGCAGCACCAGCGCGGTGGCGCCGTCGGCCTTGCCGCCGGCCTGTCCGTCGGTGTCGACGTCATCGGTGCCGGCGGCGTCGACGGCACATGCGGGAGCGAGCAGCGCGAAGAGGAAGTAGGCGAGCTGAGTCCTGGGGTACGGCATGGCCGCGCCGCTCAGCAACCTCCGTTCCACGTGTATTCACGCATAACATCTTGAACTCTGTAGCTCTGATGCTGGCTGGCGCGTGCGCCTGGCAAAGCGAGCGGTCGGCGTGCGTGCAGTCAGATGTAGGACCTGATTGCGCGTCACCACCAAGCGGACGCCGTGATCGCGGCATCGACGTCATATGTCTTCCGTCGTCCCGGCACCTCGCATCGACTTCGGCGTCGCCGCCACGGACTACGCTCGCCACCGCCAGGGACCGCCGCGCGAGCTCTTCGATCGTCTCGAGCGCGGATTCGGGATCGGGAGGCCGCGCCAGGACCTCGTCGACGTCGGCACGGGCACCGGCGTCGCCGCGCGCGCGCTCGCCGCCCGAGGCGCGCGCGTGGTCGGGCTCGATCCGTCGCCCGCGCTCCTCGCCGAGGCCGCGCGCCTCGCTGCCGCGGACGACCTCGACATCACCTGGCGTCACGCGCGCGCCGAGGAGACCGGGCTCGCCGACGCGTCCGCCGACGCGATCGTCGTCTCGCAGGCGTGGCACTGGTTCGAGCGAGGGCGCGCCGCCGCCGAGGCCCGGCGTTTGCTGCGCCCCAACGGCGCGATCGCGCTCGTCCAGCTCGACTGGCTGCCGCTGCCCGGCAGCGTCGTCGAGCTCACGCTCGCGCTCGTCGACCGGCACCGCACGCGCGCCTCGCTTCCGCTGCGGCTCGACGAGGAGCGCTTCGCGCACCACGGCGTGTATCCGTACTGGGCCGACGACCTCGCCGCCGCCGGCTTCACCGCGATCGAGCACATGGGCTTCGACGTCGCGCAGCGCTACGCGCACGAGGCCTGGCGCGGCCGCATGCGCTCGGCGGCGCTGGTCCACACGATGCCGCCGGCCTCGCAGGTCGCCTTCGACGACGAGCTGGCGCGCGCGCTCGCCATGGGCTTCGCCGATCCCGCCGACGTGCCCCATCGCGTCTTCGCCGTGATCGCGCGCGCGCCGGCGACGCGCCGTTCGAGCTGATCTGGTCAGATCTGGTCAGATCTGGTCAGATCGACAGCTGCAGCGTGACCCCGATGTCGAGCTCGACCGGATCGCCGTCCTCGTCGGTCACCGGCGTGAACGTCCAGCGCGGCATCACGCCCTCGATGCAGGTCTCGAGCTCGTCGGCGACGCCCCTGGCCTCGGGATCGCCGACCGTGCCCTTCTCCGAGAGCGTGAACTGGAGCGAGACCTTGCCGGAGAGCGTGGGCTCGCCGCCGAGCGCCTTCTTGTAGCAGCGCTGCAACGTGCTCATGTACGTCGTGCGGATCTTGCCGATGATCGCGTCGATGTCGACGCCGGGCTGCCTCGGCGGCTGGGGCCGGACGTCGATGCGCGTCGGGGGCACCTTCTCACCCTTGTCGCCGTCGACCCTTGCGATGCGCGGATCGCCGATCACGGGCTGGTCGACCGTGCCCGGGCGCGGCCCGCGATCGCGCAGGCGGTCGCCGTGCTCGCCTCCGATCGAGACCCGCGCGTTCGCCGCGTTCACCTCGGCGAGCTGCTTCTCGAGGTCGGCGCCGGGCCGGCGTGGCGCGAGCTCGCCGCCGTCGACCTTGCCGCCGCCGTCGCTGGCGAACAGGAGGTCGGCCATGCGTCGCGCGTCGCCGGACAGCTCAGGTGCGCCGGCGGTCGGCGGCGCCGGACGCGGGCGCGCCGGGCGCGCCGGATCGCTCGTCGCGGGCGCCGGACGAGGTGTCGTCGCGGCACCCGGCGGGGCCTGCGGGTCGGGCGCCAGCGGCGGGGGCTGATCGAGATCGAGCATCGGATCGTCCGCGTCGATGATCGCGATCGTCTCGGGGGTGTACTGCGCGAGCGCGCGCTCGGCCATCGTCGCGTGCGCGGGCGGATCGTTGACGTGCGCGGCGGTCATGACGCCGACGTGCACCAGGAGCGACGCGGCCGCGAACACGGCCATGCGGCGATCCACGCGATCGGCGAGCGTGCCCTTCACGGCGCGCGGGAGCTGCGGCGCGGGCGCCGGCGCGGGCACGCGCAGCTCCTGGAAGAGCACGCGCACCTCGCCCAGCTCGAGCTTGCCGTGCGAGCCCGCCGGCAACGTCACGAGCGTCGCCGCGCGCGTGTGCGCGCCGCGGGCGTCGAGATCGGCGCGGCCGAGCACGTGCCCCCCGGCGGAGACGCGCGCGCCCATCCCCGGCGCCAGTCGCAGCAGGATGCCGCGCTCGACGAGCTCGACGAGCTGCCAGCGCCGCGGCAAGCCAGCCACCGGCAGCGGCACGAGGTTGCGGATCGACTGGCCGATCGTGAACGCGGCGCCGCTGCCGACGACGTGCTCGGCGACCAGCGTGTCACCGAGGACGACGCCGACGCGGAGCGCGCGCACGCTCGGGCGGGCGGAAGCGGAGGGCGAGGACATACGTCCTCGAACGCCCGAGNNTCGAACTTGGCCGCGCAGATGAAGTCGTTCTCGGAGAGCCCCTTCACCGAGTGCGTCCACAGCTCGATCACCACGCGTCCCCACGACAGCATCACGTCGGGGTGGTGGTCCTCGGCCTCGGCGATCGCGCCCACCTTGTTCACGAACGCGAGCGCGCCCGCGAAGTCGGTGAACGTGTAGGCCTTGCGCAGCCGGTTGTCGAGGACGGTCCAGCCGTTGCCGAGCTCGGCGAGCAAGTGCCCTGTGTCGCTCGTGCTCAGGGGTGGTGCCCCTGTCGGCATCCTGCGTGAGGTGCGATCGTGGAGCGCCGTCATGCCTACCACTGTACTCGCTTACCTGACGTGCGCCATGGTCTGGGGCACGACCTGGTACGCCGTTCGGGCGTCGACGGGCGCGGAGGGCTTCCCGACCCTCGAATCGGTCGCCATGCGCTTCACCCTGGCGACGCTGGTGCTGGCGCCGATCGTCGCGGTCGCCCGGATCGGGCCGTGGCCCCGCGACCGCGTCACCTGGGCGTGGATGCTCCTCGCCGGCGTGCTCGACGCGGCGAGCTACACGCTCGTCTACTACGGTGAGCAGCGCATCCCCGGCGGGCTCGCCGCCGTCCTCTTCTCGACCCAGCCCTTGCTCGTCGCCGCGATGCTCACCGCGAGCGGCCTGGAGGTCGTGCGCCGGACGGACGTGATCGGTGCGGTCATCGCCCTCGCCGGTGTGGTGCTCATCGGCGCCGAGCGCTGGGACGTCTCGACGTCCCAGGCCGTCGGCCTCGGCCTGTTGCTCGGCGCGGTCGTCTGCTCGGCCACGTACTCGCTCGTGCTCAAGCGGCACGGCGAGCACGTGCATCCGGCGGCGACCACGCTCATCTTTCTCGCCGTCACCGCCGCCACGCTCGATCTCGCCGTGCTCGTCCGCGGCCCGGAGCCGATGCCGTGGCCACCGCCGCGCGACGCCACCATCGCGGTCGTCTACCTCGCGGTGTTCGGCTCGGTGATCGCGTTCTGGTCGTGGCTCTGGCTCTTGAAGAAGCTGCCGCTCATGGCGACGAGCACGCTGGTCTTCGTCCTGCCCGTCGTCGCCCTCGTCGTCGATGGTTTCTGGGAGCACGAGCTGCGGCTCGCGCCCCGCACCTACGCCGGCATCGCGGTCGTCTTGCTCGGGCTCGCGGTCTCCCTGCTCACGCGATCTACTCGTCGTCGTCCGGGCTAGGCGGGAAGCTGCCCGGCGGCAGGTCGTCGCGGCCGGGGTTGGCCAGGCCGAGGCGGTGCAGCATCTTGTGGATCGACATGCGGTCGATGCCGGCGGCGCGTGCCGCGGCGGAGATGTTGCCGTCGTGGTGCGCCAGCAGCTTGGAGATGTAGCGGCGCTCGAACTCGCTCACCACGTTCTGCTTGGCGATCTTGAACGGCGTCGCGATGTCGACCGGCACGGTCATGCTCGCGTCGGGGGACGAGGCCGTGGTCGACGGCGTCATGTCGGTCTTGGCCGGCAACGGCGGCGGCGCGCGCCGCAACGCGGCCTCGCTGTCGGGCGTCTCGGCGAGCAGCACGGCGCGCTCGATCACGTTACGCAGCTCGCGCACGTTGCCGGGCCAGTCGTGCTTCATCATCAGATCGATCGTCTCGGGCGCGATGTACGCGCCTTCGCCGCCCGGCGTCGCCGCCAGGATGTTCTCGATGAGCAGCGGGATGTCCTCCTTGCGGTCGCGCAAGGGCGGCACGTGCACGCGCGCGACGGCGAGGCGGTAGTAGAGATCCTCGCGGAAGCGGCCGCGGTTGACCTCGACCCCGAGGTCGCGGTTGGTCGCGGCGACGACGCGGATGTTGACGTGGACGGTCTTGGTGCCGCCGACCCGGCGCACTTCCTTCTGCTCGAGCACGCGCAGGAGCTTGGGCTGCATGGCGAGGGGGAGCTCGCCGACCTCGTCGAGGAAGACGGTGCCGTTGCTGGCGCGCTCGAAGGCGCCGGCGTACGAGCTGGTCGCGCCGGTGAAGGCGCCGCGNNGTGGCCGAACAGCTCGCTCTCGATGAGCGACGCCGGGATCGAGCCGCAGTCGAGCACGACGAACGGTCCGTTCACGCGCGGTGACAGCTCGTGCAGGCACTCGGCGGCGAGCTCCTTGCCGACGCCGGTCTCGCCGGTGACGAGCACGGTGGTGTCGGACGCCGCGAGCTTCTCGATGCGCGCGAACAGCTCGCGCATCTTCACCGAGCGGCCGATCATGCCGCCCAGGCGGTCGCGCTCGGACAGCTCGAGCTCGACCGACTCGCCGAGCGGGTCGAAGCGCAGCCGCGTCCCGCCCACGGCGATCTGGGCGCCGGGCTGGATGTAGACGTCGTTGATGCGCAGCCCCGAGACGTGCGTGCCGTTGGTCGAGTCGAGGTCGCGCAGGCGGTAGCCGCGATCGTCGAGCCGGATCTCGCAGTGGAGCCCCGACACCTTGGCGTCGGAGAGCTGCACGTCGTTGCCGCGGCGCGCCCCGATGCGGATCACGGGCGCTTCGATGTCGCGCACCAGCCCGGCGTCGGCGCCCGCGACCACCTCGACACGACAGCGCCGCAGGCGCATCCCGGTGGCGCGACCACCGACATACGTGACCCAGGTTCCTGAGCGCAGGTCATCGACCGGCATGCCCGCGCACATTATCATTTTTGCAGGCCTGCTCGCGGTGTACGGTCCGCGCATGGCATACGCATCGATCCCGGGTCATCTGGCCCGCCTGACCGAGCTCGACGCGGCCTGGGCCATCGCCGGCGCCGGCGCCCGCCTCGGCGCCGTGCGCGCCGCCGCCCGCCGGCTCCACGACCGCCTGACGGCGGGCGGCCCCGCGGTCGCGGTGCGGACCGCGGACCTCGCGACGTTCCCGTATCCGACCCGGTTCGGGCTCGATGGCGCGGCCCGCTCGCTCGCGCCCTTCGTGATGATGCGGAACCGCGTCCAGCTCGTGCAGGTGAGGGTCGGCGGCGAGCTGGTGAACGTGCTGGTCAACCCCTCGGACCCCGAGCGCTCGCTCGCGGCGCCGTTCTTCAGCCAGCAGCTCGAGAAGTACGGCGACTTCCTCGCGCGCCGCGTGATGTCGACCCAGCACGGCACCGTCGCCGACGCGCTCGCCGGCTGGGGCGTCGATCCCGCCGACGTCCACTACATCACGTTCGATCACCTGCACGTCCAGGACGTGCGCGGGCTCCTCGGCACGATCGTGCCCGAGCCGGGCCAGGCCCAGCCGACGCGCGCGCTCCTGCCCAACGCCCGTCTCCTGGCCCAGCGCAGCGAGCTGGCGACGCTCGAGGAGCCGCACCCGCTGCAGCGCCACTGGTACGTCGACGGCGGGATCCTCGGCGTCGATCCGCAGAAGATCGTGGCGCTCGACGGCGACTTCGCGATCGGCGCCGGGCTGGCGCTGGTGCGCACGCCGGGCCACACGATCGGCAACCACTCGATCGCGATCGTGACCGACCGCGGCGTCTGGACCGTCAGCGAGAACGGCATCTCCGTCGACGCGTACGCCCCCGAGGCGAGCGCGATCGCCGGCCTGCGCGGCCACGCGCGCGCGCGCGGCGTCGAGGTCATCCTCAACGCCAACACCAAGGAGCACACGCTCGATCAGTACACGTCGATGGTGCTCGAGAAGACGCTCGCCGATCCTTGCCCGGATCGCCCCGAGTTCCCGCAGCACTTCTCGTCGTCGGAGATGGTCAAGCACCCGCTCGCCCCCGGCCTGGCGCCGACCTACACCCACGGCGCGATCACGTTCGGCCAGGTCGTCACGCGCCGCGCGCCGGCCCCGGCGCCGCGCCCCGTCGCGCAGGCGTGACGTGCGCCGCGCCGTGGCGACGCGTGCAGGTCGTAGGCAAGAGTTATTCGACATCTCCTGCAATAGAATCGCAAGAGACATCGGATGCACGTGCCGGGTTTCTTGACGGCAGCTCGGCGCGCGTGCCAGATCTGGATCGATGTTCGAGCGCTGCCCGGTTCGCCGCTGGATCGCCGCGTGCGCGTGCGTCTGGGTGATCGCATGCGGCGTCCTGAACGCGCACCACACGGCGACGCACGAGCACGGCGTGACCGCCGACGGTGGCGTCGTCCACGTCGAACCGCGAGCGGCGTTCGCCCCGGGGGCGGCCCCGCTGACCCCGGAAGAGGGTCGCGCGCTCCTCGAGCGCGGCGCCGGCCGCGATGTCGCACACTCGGCCTGTCCGTTCACCAGGGTGGCCTCGCCGCTGGTGCTCGCCGGGCGGAACCCTCGCGTTCTCCCCCGCGCCGCGGGCGGCCTCGCCGTCACGCACACGCGGCCCGTCGAGCCCGTGGCCGCGGGCGCGCGCTTCTTGCTGGCGCCCAAGACGTCTCCTCCGTCGCAGACGTGAGCCGCGCGTCCGCGACGTGAACGCCCCGGGTGGGCGCGTGCCGCGTGATGCGCTCCGTCGTTTCACACGGCCCTCACGCGGACGGGTTCCATGCACAGCCACGCCGAGCATCCTTGCGTCTCCCATCACGTCTCTCCGCCGGATCGTCGCGAACGCGGGGTTCGCGCCGTGCTCGGGCTCGCCGCCGTGACGATGGTCGTCGAGATCGTCGTCGGCTACCGGACCGGCTCGATGGCGCTCCTGGCCGACGGGTGGCACATGGCGACCCACGTCGGCGCGCTGGCGATCGCCAGCCTGGCCTACGTGCTCGCCCGTCGCTACGCGACCCACGTCTCCTTCGGGTTCGGGACCGGGAAGATCGCGGCGCTCGCGGGTTACACGAGCGGGCTCGGACTCGGGGCGGCGGCCGTCGCGATGGTCGTCGAGTCCGTGCAACGCCTCGTCGACCCCGGCCCGGTCGATTTCGCGGCGTCGATGCCGGTCGCGTTCGTCGGCCTCGCCGTCAACCTCGCCAGCATCGCCTTGCTCGAGCAGCGCGGCGAGCACGGGCACGAACACGCGCACCACCCGCACGAGCGCCACCATCACGATCACAACCACCGGGCGGTCGTCGTCCACGTCATCGCGGACGCCCTGACCAGCGCCCTGGCCATCGTCGCGATCATCGTGGGCTACGTGTCGGGCGCCGCGTGGCTCGACGCGATCACCGGGATCGTGGGCGCCGCCGTGATCCTGCACTGGGTCGCCTCCTTGTGTCGGACCGCCTCCGCGGACCTCCTCGACGTCGATCCGGCCGGCGAGCGACAGCGAGCGGTCCGTGCCGCGCTCGAGGCGATGGAGGACGTGCGGGTCGTCGATCTGCACGTGTGGCCCCTCGGCGGCGGCCGACACGGCTGCGTCGCGACCCTCCTGGCGGCGGCGCCGCTCGAGGCCGAGGCCTACCGGGAGCGCGTGCTCGCGTCGGGTCAGATCGCCCATCTCACGATCGAGGTGCGCCGCTGCGGCGGCGAGCACTCGGCGCCCTTGCGCGCGGCGTGAGTCGAACAACTTGCTAGTGTAGTTTCATTGCATTTGCATACGAGATGCTAGTAAAGAAGGGCATGGCCGCCGCGGAACGCATTCCGGTCACCGTGCTCACGGGATTCCTGGGCGCGGGCAAGACCACGCTCCTCAACCGGATCCTGACCGAGCACCACGGTCAGCGGATCGCCGTCATCGAGAACGAGTTCGGCGAGATCGGGATCGATCAAGCGCTCGTGATCAAGGCGGACGAAGAGATCTTCGAGATGAACAACGGCTGCATCTGTTGCACGGTACGCGGCGACCTGATCCGCGTCCTCGGCAACCTGATGAAGCGGCGCGACAAGTTCGACCGGATCATGGTGGAGACGACCGGGATGGCCAACCCCGGCCCGGTCGCGCAGACGTTCTTCGTCGACGAGGAGATCCGGGAGGACTTTCGCCTCGACGGCATCGTGACGCTGGTCGATGCGAAGCACCTCGACCTGCACCTGGGCAGCCAGGCCGAGGCGTACGAGCAGGTGGCGTTCGCCGACGTGATCGTGGTGAACAAGATCGATCTCGTCGATCCGCCCAAGCTCGCCGAGATCGAGCGGCGGGTGCGCGCGATCAACGGGATGGCTCGCATGCTGAAGGGTCGCCACGGCGACGTGCCGCTGCAGCACGTGCTCGACGTCGGAGGGTTCGACCTCGCGCGCGCGCTCGAGGTGCGCCCGACCTTCCTCGAGCCGGAGTATCCCTTCGAGTGGGTCGGCGTGTACCGGCTGGAGCCGGGGGCGCACCGGCTCGTGCTCGCCCCGGGGCCCGATCCGACGATGCGCGTGCTGGTCGCGCCGATCCCCGACGCGCGCGACGCCAGCGTGGACGCGGCGGCGGAGCGAGCGCTTCGCGCGATGGCGGAGCGGCTCCCGCGGGTGGCGCCACCTGCCTCCCTCGCCGTGGGGCGCGCCGTCGAGCTGGCGCTCGAGGGCCGCCCGCCCTGGTCGTTCGAGCTGCCGGTCGCCGCCGCCGGTCATCACGCGATCGTCACCCAGCACCTGCCGTTCGAGTTCGAGCTGCAGGTCACGGACGCGCAGGGGCGCGCGCACGCCCCGGCGCGGGAGCGCGAGTTCGTCGCGGGTCACGTCCACGACGAAGCCGTGGGCTCGGTCGGGCTGGCGTTCGACCGTCCCTTCGACCTCAGGCGCCTCAACACCTGGATGGGGGCGCTCCTGCGCGAGCAGGGCAACGACATCTTTCGCATGAAGGGCATCGTCGCGATCGACGGTTCGGACTGGCGCTACGTCTTCCAGGGCGTGCACATGTTGTTCGACGGAAGCCCGGGGCCCGCGTGGGAGGACGGGGAGCGTCGCAGCCAGCTCGTCTTCATCGGGCGGGGGCTCGATCGCGAGCTGCTCCGAGAAGGGCTCGCGTCGTGCCTCGTCTGAGCGAACGCGTCGCGCAGGCGCGAGCCCAGGGCCCGACGGTCACGACGATCCACGGGTACCCGAGCACGATCTCCTGGTCGCGGGGGGGCGACATCCTCGCGGTGGGCGCGGACGACGGGGACGTGGAGCTCATCTTCGTCGCGACCGACCAGCCACGGCAGCGTGTTCGCGCGCACGTGGGGCCGGTGCAGTCGATCGCCTGGCATCCCGCGCGAAAGGCGCTGCTCACGACCGGCCAGGACGGCGCGATCCGCCTGTGGGAGTGGCCGTTCTCGAGCGCCACCGACCTGCGGGACGCCGGCGAGCTGTGGGCCGATCACGCATGCTGGTCGCCCGACGGCGAGCGTGCCGCGGTCGCGATCGGCACGCGTGCGTACGTGTTCGCCGGTTCGAACGAGGTGGTCGTCGGACCGGTCGCCTCGACGATCACCGGCCTCGCCTTCACGCCGAGCGGCAAGAGCCTGGGCATCGCGTGTTACGGCGGGATCTCGCTGTTCGATCCGCGCACCGGCCAGCCCACACGCCGGCTGCCGTGGAAGGGCGCGATGCTCTCGATCGCGTTCTCGCCGGAAGGGGGCATCGTGGCCGGTGGATGTCAGGACAACAGCGTCCATTTCTGGCGCATCGCCTCCGGTCGGGACGCGCAGATGACGGGGTTCCCGGCCAAGCCGCGTGGCGTCGCCTTCAACCACGATGGCCGCTGGCTGGCGACGGCGGGCGACGCGACGATCACGCTCTGGCCGTTCGATCGGCGCGGCCCCGAGGGGAGAGCGCCGCTTCAGCTCGCCGGCCATGGTGACCTGGTCACGGATCTGGCCTACGCGCCGCTCGTCGATCTCTTGCTCTCGGGCGCCCGGGACGGGACGGTGGGCCTGTGGGCGCCGCCGAAGCTCACGTCGCCGGCGTCGCTGGCGAAGCTGTCCGGGAAGGTCACGCGCGTCGCCTGGGGCGCCGATGTCGGCGCGATGGTGCTGCGCTGGGCGGCCGCCGACGAGCACGGCCGCGTGCTCGTGGGGCAGGTGTGATGCTCACCGCCGTCGCGCTCGGGCTGGCGCAAGGCGTGCGGCATTCGATCGAACCGGACCACGTCGCCGCCGTCTCGGTCCTCATCCGCGAGGAAGCGAAGGTGTGGCGGAGCACTTGGCTGGGAGCGATCTGGGGCTTCGGCCACTCGCTGTCGCTCCTGGCGATGAGCGTCGCGCTCGTCGCCTTCGGCGCCGCGCTCCCGGACTCGCTCGATCGGGCGTTCGCCCTGATCGTCGCGCTCGTCCTCATCGCGCTCGGCGTGCGTTCGCTGTGGTGGACGCACGCCGGAGCTGACCGGAAGGTGCGCACCCCGCTGCAGGCGCTGGTGGTGGGTGCCGTGCACGGCCTCGCGGGGACCAGCGCGCTGACCGCCACCGTGTTCGCGGCGCTGCCATCGACGAGCGCGCGCCTGACGTACATCTCGCTCTTCGGGATCGGTTCGATCGTGGGCATGGCGTCGATGTCCGGGCTCGCCGGGCTGTGGCTCGGACGCGTGGTCCGCCCCTGGCTCATGACCACGCTCCGCTTCGCCATCGGCGGCCTGTCGATCGCGATCGGTGTCTTGACCGGTCTCGACGCGCTGGCCCCATCATGACGCTGGCACCGACCTGGATGGTCGAGCGGGTCGTGTTGCCGCACGCGCAGGCCACCGCGCTGTGGCCCCTGCGAGCGCGCGCCTTCGACGCCGTCTCGCCGCGGCCCGTGCTCGGCGACCATCACGCCTTCACCCTGGCGCGTCGCCTCGATCTGTCCCTGTCCGGCGTCTCGCCGGGGCGAGCCGGGGCCATCGCCATGCGCTCGCGCGTGATCGATGACTGGGTCCGGGCGTTCCTCGCGCGCCGCCGCGTCGCCACGGTCGTCGAGATCGGCGTCGGCCTCGACACCCGCTTCGAACGGATCGACGCAGGGACCCAGCAATGGATCGACCTCGACCTTCCGCCCATCGTGGAGCTCCGCCGATCCTTCTTGGCGGCCAGCCCGCGCCGCGCGCACGTGCCGGCCTCGGCCGCGGACGAGCGCTGGCTCGATCGGGTCGAGCGGTCTCCGCCGCCCTACTGCTTCGTCTTCGAGGCGGTCCTGGCCTATCTACCGCCGGCGGAGGTGCCCCGCATCTTCGCGCGGCTCGCCGAGCGGTTCCGCGGCGCCACGTTGATCGTCGATGCGCCCCGGACGTGGTCGGACGCCGCCGGCGTCCGCGCGATCGAGCGCTGGGGTACGGGGATCAGCATGGAAGAAGAGGCGCGCGCTCACCGCGCCGCCCGCTTCCGGGTGGGCGACGCGGCTCACTCGCAGACGTACTCGCCGGCCTGTCCGGCGCCGTTCCGGCACGGTCCCTCGTAGTCCTCGCAGCGATAGGCGGGAGCGAGTCGCTCGCGAGGACCGTCGCCGCACCGACAGAAGCAGTGCACCGACTCGTCGTGGTCGGCGCCGATGTCGAGGCTGCCCGCGCCGAACGGATCCTGATCGAACTCCTCGCCGCACGGGCAACGCGCTTCGGAGATCATGCACGCGGCGACCCAGGTGATCGCGATGATCGCCAGCGTCCGCATCGCGCGATTCTATCAGGGCGCGCGGGGCTCAGGTGCGCCGGCGCAATCCGACCAGGCTCGTGACCGCGAGCGCGAGACCTCCCACGAGCAGGACGATGGCCAGGGAGATGCGAAGCCAGGGTCGCTCGCGCAGGCCCGGGACGTCGAAGGAGTGGAGCCCGTGATAGAGCCAGCGTTCGGCGCGCGCGCGAGGCCCGTAGCGCGCGATCGGGCGGCCGTCGCGGGCGCCGACGTAGATCCGTGTCGCGCCGCCGTCCGCGAGCACGACTCGGACCATCTCCTCCTCGGTGCGGCCGCCGTGAAGCGAAGGATAGACGTAGCCGTCATCGCGGATGGCGGCCGACGGCGCGTCGATCGGGAGGCCCGCGGCCCGCAAGCGCGCGACGACCTCCGCGCCCGTCACGTGTGTCCTCGTCGCGCCGCTGACGGCGTCGACGATCCGGCTGGTGGAGGGCGACTCCCGGCAGATCCAGGTCGCCCGGCCCAGCACGGCGCGGAGCTCGAGCTCGCGCACGACGAGCGGGGCGCATGCCGCGAGCGCCGCCGCAGGGCCCACGGCGATCGTCGGTGACGCCGGGTCGACCGTGCCCCCGAGCGCCGCGATCTCGGACGCCGCCGGTGCGCTGCCCGGGCTCCAGCGGAAGGGGCCGAGCGAGAGCGCCCCGCTGAAGAACCAGGTGAAGGTGAAGAGCCCGAAGGTCAGCCCGAGGTAGTGATGGGCGCGCAGCCAGGGGCGCGCGAACGGGCTGCGCCCGCGCCGCAGCGACCACAGACCGAGCGCGAGCCCCGAGGCCGTCGACACCATGCCGATGACCGCCAGCCCGAGCACGAGCTGCCGCCACGCCGCGCGGTGCTCGACCAGGGCCGCCGGATAGATCCAGTGCGGGATCGGCCCGAGCCAGGCCAGCACGCGTTCGCGACGCGTCGTCCGCTGCACGATCTCGCCGCTGGCGAGCGCCACGTGGACGACGACGCCGTCGCCGTTCACGAGCCGGGCCATCGGCAGGTGCGCCCGATGCGACGGATAGAGCGTGAACTGATCGGGCCGGACCAGGACGCTGTCGAGCCGTGGCGCGCGGGCGACGTCCGCCGGCACCAGCGCGGCGACCTCGTGCGCCCGCAACGGCGCCAGCGTCCGGCCGTCGAGCTCGAGGGTCCGCGGTCCCGACGGGCCACGGACGTCGACGACGACGCGGTCGCCGAGCATGCGATAGCGCAGCGCCTCGGTCGCGGGGATCGCCAGCGGTCGATCGGGAAGCGCCGCGAGCGGCGCGCGCCACGCCAGGCGGTCGCCTGCGTCGACGCTGGGATAGGTCACGAACAGCATGACCACACCGGACGCGAACCACACGAGGGCGCACGTGGCGCCGATCCAGGCCGCGGCGCGGTGCACCCGAGCCACCGCGCGCCGCGCTCGCCAGGGAATCCGGCGCCGCCGCGTCGCCGGCGCGCTCACCGCGATCGCTCGATCTGGAACAGGAGCGTGCGCGGGCTGCCCGGCGTGACCTGGGTGTCGTAGATCGTCGCGACGTAGTAGCGGCCGCGGTCGTCGAGCACGTTCCGGTCGAGGAGGTTCTTGCCGACGAGCGACAGCGTCCAGGCGCCGCGCTCGATCGAGGCGGCGCCGTCGACGACGAGGTAGGCCGGCAGCGGCGTGGTGTTGGCCCGATCGGCGAAGGCGCGGCCGGCGTAGCGTCCACCCAGGCCGAGCTCGAGCCCGGCCGGGCCGTTCCACGATCCCCATCCGGTCAGGGTGTGACGGGGCACGTCGGGTAGGCGGCGACCGGCAAGATCCTCGTCGGCGGTGGTGTACGTGGTGTACGCGGCGTTGACGAGCGCGTAGCCGGCATCGAAGCTCACCCGGGAGAAGCGGCCCTCCAGCTCGAGCTCGGCGCCCAGCGACCGGGCGCGCCCCGCCTGCTCGTAGACCATCATCGGGCGCGAGACCAGCATGTTGCGCTTGGTGATGTGGAACGCGGCGGCGTGGAGCGAGAACCGCGGATCGAGGGCGAGCCGCGCACCGAGCTCGAGCTGACGTCCGGTCTCGGGCTCGAACGACGTGAAGCCCTCGGGGACGCGCGACGGCGCCACGGGCCGCACGCTGGTGGTGAACGACGCGTAGGGGGCGAGCGCTGCGCTGGCGAGGTAGACGACGCCGGCGCGGAACGACGGCGCCACGACGGTCTGTTCGAACGGCGTACCCGGTTCGGTCACGAGACCGGTGCCGGGGTCGAGCGCGTCGCGCACGCGGCGTACGCCGTAGATGTCGACGCGCCCGCCGCCGACCGCGCGCCACTTGCCGATCGCCATCACGTCGGCGAGGAAGAGCCCGTGCATCAGCTGGTCGCGGGTCGCGACCGAGGTGAACGGCAGCATCGGCCTCCCCTGGGTCTCGACGAAGTCGACGGCGTCGACGGTCGTGGCGTCGCCGAACGCCGACGGCGAGCGCATGTGCATCCACGACAGATCGTAGCCGGCGACCAGGTCGTGCTGGACGAGGGCGCGCCCCTTCCACGACAGCTCGAGCTGGTTGAGCGCGACGTCACCCTGGTGATCGAAGCGGAAGAAGCCGCGTGACAGCGAGGTCGGAGCCTCGGGATCGAGCCCGATGTACTCGGTGGAGAGGTAGTCCTCGCGAAACCGGTTCCACATGACACGCTCGCGGACCACGAGCGCCGGCGTGAGATGCGCGGTGTACGACGTGCTCAGCTCGAGGTTGTCGTAGCGCAGGTGGTCGTAGGGCGAGTTGTAGCGAGTCGCGGGGTCGATCGCGTCGGGCACGGCGCCGTCGAGCGTCGGCAAGCCGGCGTCGGTGGCGTACCGGCTCTTCGACCAGGTCGCTCGCGCGTCGAGGTCGTGCCCGCGGCGCACGCGGAACGACGCGGCTCCGGTTGCGCCCACGTGTTCGTCCTCCTGACCGCGGAAGCTCCCGGCGATGCTGGAGCGCAGATCGAAGCGCACGAGGAGACGCTCGCCGAGTCGTTCGCTCGCCGGACCTCCCACGCCGAGCCAGGCGCGCCGATCCCCGTAGGTGCCGACCCCGGCGCCGAACTCGTGGGTCGGTTCGGCCTGCGGTGTCTCGCGGATGACATTGATGACGCCGCCCAGCGCGCTCGGGCCGTAGAGCAGCGACGCGGGTCCCTTGAGCACCTCGATCCGATCGAGCCCGACCATGGGACCGACGGGCACCTCCCCGCCCACCGTCGGGCCGCGTTCGTCACGGAAACCGTCGGAGAGGATGAGGAAATCCTCGCCACCGAACCCGCGGATGGTCAGGTGATCGAAGCCGCCGTAGCGCAGCGATGGGCTGACGCCGGGCACCGTGGCCATCGCGCCGGCGAAGTCGTTGATCCCCCGCTGGCGGAGGAGCTCGCCGTCGACCTCGAGCACCGACGAGGGTGTCTCGCGACGCGGCTGATCGAGCCGTGTGGCCGGCACGGACACGTCCTCCTCGACCACGATCACCTCGGTGGCTTCGTCGATGGCTGCCGACGACGCGTCGGCGTCGTCGACGAGGGGGCGTGCTTGCGCGCCGGCGATCGCTGGCGCGAGGAGGAGCGTGAAGGAGACGAGCGCGAAACGGAGCATGGGTGATTCCTTCGTGGTGGTCGGGCTCGTCCTGTATCGCAAATCGATAATACATGCAACGCGATTGCATTTCGCCCGAGCCCGGGCTACACCTCGACGCATGCCCACCTCCCACCGCCTTCCCGTCACCGTCCTCTCCGGATTCCTCGGCGCCGGCAAGACCTCCCTGCTCCAGCACGTGCTGGAGAACCGCGAGGGCCGCCGGATCGCGGTGATCGTCAACGACATGAGCGAGGTCAACATCGACGCTCGCATCGTCGACGCCGGCGGCGCCGCGCTGGGCGTGTCGGAGGCGCTCGTCGAGATGACCAACGGGTGCATCTGCTGCACGCTGCGCGATGATCTCCTCCGCGAGGTGGCCCGGCTGGCCCGCGCCGGGCGCTTCGACGCGCTCCTGATCGAGTCGACGGGCATCTCGGAGCCACTGCCGGTCGCGGCGACCTTCGCGTTCCGTGACGAGCAGGGGTTCTCGCTCGCCGACGTCGCGCGGCTCGACACCCTGGTCACCGTGGTCGACGCCGCCGAGTTCCTCACCGACTACACCTCCATGGACGACCTGCACGGCCGCGGCCTCGGGGCTGGCCCCGACGATCCCCGCGCGATCGTCGACCTCCTCATCGATCAGGTCGAGATGGCCGACGTCATCGTCGTCAACAAGACCGACCTCGTCGAACCCGACCGGCTCGGCGTCGTCGAGGGTGTCCTCCGCCACCTCAACCCGGGGGCGCGGCAGGTGCGCGCGGTCCACGGCCGCATGGCGGTGCGCGACGTGCTCGAGACCGGTCGCTTCGATCCCGCGCTCGCCGCCCGCTCGGCGGGTTGGGCGCGCGCGCTGGCCGGCGAGCACCTCCCCGAGACCGAGGCGTACGGGATCTCGAGCTTCGTGTACCGCGCGCGCCGGCCCTTTCACCCGGCCCGCCTCGACGACTGGTTCGGGCGAGCGTGGCCCGGCGTGCTGCGATCGAAGGGGATCTTCTGGCTGGCCACACGCATGGCCCACGTCGGGTCGTGGTCACAAGCGGGCACGTCGTGCCGGACCTCGAGCGCGGGGTACTGGTGGGCCGCGTCGCCGCGCACCGCGTGGCCCGAGGACTCACACCTCGAGCGACGGATCTACGCCAGCTGGCAGGAGCCGTGGGGCGACCGCCGGCAGGAGATCGCCGTGATCGGCATGGGGATGGACGAGCCCGCGCTCCGCGCCGGGTTCGATCGGTGTCTCGTGACCGACACCGAGCTCGCGGCCGGGCCAGCGGCGTGGCAGCGCTTCGCCGATCGGTTCCCGCCATGGCCCGAGCCGCCGTTCGAGTCGGGCGAGGGGATCGAGGGTGGCGAAGATGCGGCGTCGCGCTCCGGCCGGCGAGCGATGTAGCGCGCCACGCCACGTCGATGACCTCTCGCGACCTCACATGCGGCGGGCGGCGAGCGCGCGCAGGAACCCGTGGACGTCCGGGCTACCGAGCTGCTGGACCGGGATGTCGACGACCTCGAAGCGGCCGTCGCGCAGCGCGAAGAGGCCGTGAGCGACGCGATCGGATCCGGAGACGCCCACCCCGAACGCGGACGTGAAGGCGCGCCGCGACGCCGCGGGGGCGCCGGCGACCGTGTAGCCCTCCGCGCGCAGGTCCGGGTGATACCAATCGACCTCGTTCCACCGGCTCGCGTCGTCGGAGGCGACGTGGACCAACCGCACACCGGGGAGCTCGGTCCGCACGTGCTCCTCGAGGTCGAGCACCTGGAGCGCGCAGGCGTGCTTGCCGATGTCGGGCAGGGTCGACACGATGACGGCGCCACGACAGAGCGAGGCGCGGGTCAAGGGTGACGTCGTGTTGCGACCCGCCGGCAGCGCGAAGTCGCCGCCCAGCAGGTCCCCTGCCACCGGCGCCGATCCGACGAGCAAGAGCGGCGTCTCCCCGAGACGGACCCATCGATCTTCCTGGCGCGACTGGTTCGGCTTCATGCGGGGGAGCAACGGCGGCCGGTGGTCGGCGAAGCGGGCCGGCGTCGCTCGGCATCCTTTACTACATCCGGGATGCAAAAGCAAATCAGTTGCATGTAACTGAGAAGCCTCGGCGCTTTGCCGCCCACGGTTCCCGCCGCGGATCGGGTGTCCGCAGACGGCTTGCAGGTGCTTGTCGCGGCGACCTGCGCGGCGTAGAGTGATCGTCATGGCGAAGGTCAAGCTCGACGAGCTGCGCGCGCGTCTCCGCGCGCGAGGGCTTCGCGCGACGCCGTCACGGCTCGCGGTGCTCGAGCTGCTCTTGAGCGACCAGGCCGACCAGCCGAGGTCCCACGCAGAGGTGGTCTCGGCGCTCGCTTCGGGGCCCTGGGATCCGGCGACGATCTATCGCAACCTGACCGATCTCGTCGAGGCAGGACTCGCCCGCCGCACCGACGTCGGTGATCACGTCTGGCGCTTCGAAGCGGTCGACGGCAAGCACGACAGCACCGCGCACCCGCACTTCGTGTGCACGGAGTGCGGCACGGTGGAGTGCCTCCCCGTGATGAAGGAGCTGGTCGCGCCCCGCGCGAAGACGCCGCGGGCGCTCAAGCAGCGACAGGTCGAAGTGCAGGTTCGCGGGCTCTGCGATACCTGTCTGTAGCGGCGGGTCGCCGAACGCTCTCCGTTCTCCCCATCACTCGTGCGGGTGGCTTGTCGCGCGGCGCCGCCCCATGCGACCGTCGCGGGGCATGAGTCGCGAGTTCGTGCTTCCCGGGACCCGCGCTCGCTGGGCCCCCGATCGCCCGGTCGAGATCGAGCACTACCGCATCGCGGTCGCCGTCTATCCCGACGAGCGCCGCATCGCCGGCGAGACCCGGGTGCGCGCCAGGGTGCTCGCCCGCGAGCTGCGCCGGCTCGAGCTCGACGCCGTCGAGCTCGAGGTGGCCTCGGTCACCGAGGCGGCGAACGAGCGCCGGTTCACCCACGACGGACGAACGCTCGCGATCGACCTCGGCGACGCGCGCAAGTCCGGGACCACCGTCGAGGTCACGATCACGTACAGCGCGCGCCCGCGGCGCGGCCTGTACTTCGTCGGCCCCGACGCCGGCTACCCCGACAAGCCGCGGCAGGTCTGGACCCAGGGCCAGGACGAGGACTCGCGCCACTGGTTCCCGTGCCTCGACACGCCGCACGCCAAGGCCAGGACCGAGGTCATCGCCGACGTGCCCGCCGGCTGGTTCGCGCTGTCGAACGGCGTGCTGCTGGAGGATCGAGCCGACGGCGAACGCCGACGCCTGCACTGGCGCCACGATCAGCCGCACTCCTGCTACCTGGTCACGCTCGCCGCCGGTGAGCTCACGACGATCGAGGATCGCTGGCGCGATGTCCCGGTCCTCTACCACGTGCCGCCGGGGCGCGAGGAAGCGGCCCGGCGCACGCTCGGGCGCACGCCGCAGATGATGGAGCTGTTCTCGAAGCTGTTCGGGGTGCCGTACCCGTACCCGCGCTACGCGCAGGTCTGCGTGCACGACTTCATCTTCGGCGGCATGGAGAACACGACGGCGACCACGCTCACCGAGACCGTCCTCCTCGACGAGCGCGCCGCCCTCGACAACGACGAGGAGGCGCTGGTCGCCCACGAGCTCGCGCACCAGTGGTTCGGCGACCTGGTGACGTGTCGCGACTGGGGCGAGGGGTGGCTCAACGAGGGCTTCGCCACCTACGCCGAGTACCTGTGGCGCGAGCACGTCGACGGTCGCGACGAGGCGGACCTCGTGCTCGACGAGTTCCTCGAGATGTACTTCCACGAGGACGGCGATCGCTACCGGCGCACGATCTGCACCAAGCACTACGACGAACCGATCGACGTCTTCGACCACCACCTCTACGACAAGGCGGGGCGCGTCCTCCACATGCTGCGCATGCAGCTCGGGGACGAGCTGTTCTGGAAGAGCCTGCGCCACTACCTGACCAAGCACCGCCACGGCGTGGTCGAGACCCGTGACCTGGCGCGCGCGATCGAGGACTCCACCGGCCGCGTGCTCGACGACTTCTTCAGCCAGTGGATCCTCGACGGCGCCGGCCACCCAGAGCTCGAGGTCTCGATGGAGTGGGACGACGACACCCGCGTCGCCACGGTCGTCGTCGAGCAGAAGCAGAAGGTCGAGGGCAAGACGCCGCTCTTCCGCATGCCGGCGACCTTGCGCTTCCGCGTGGGCGATCACGACACCGACGTGCCGGTCGAGCTCGACGACCGCCGCCACGCCTTCCACGTGCCGCTCGACGCGAAGCCGACCCAGATGATCTTCGACCCCGGGCGCGGGCTCCTCGCCGCGGTCGAGACCAAGAAGAGCATCGCGCTCTGGGCCGGCGAGCTCGCCGGCGCCACCCTGGCCATCGATCGCGCGTACGCGGCGCGCGCGCTGGGCAAGAAGGGTGGCCCCCAGGCGCTCGCCGCCCTCGAGGCCGCGCTCGCCGGTGACCGCTTCTGGGCCGTGCGCGGCGCCGCGGCGACCGCGCTCGGCACGATGCGCGGCGACGCCGCGCGCGACCTGCTCGTGGCCGCGCTGTCGAACGAGGCCCACCCGCGCGCGCGGCGCATCATCGTTCGCGCGCTCGGCGAGCTCCGCGGCAGCGTCACCGCGGGCGAGGTGCTCGCCAGGATCGTCACCGACGGCGACGCCAGCTATTTCGTCGAGGCCGAGGCGTGCCTGTCGCTCGGCAAGGTGCGCGCGCCGGAGGCTCCGGCGCTCCTGCGCGCCGCGGCCTCGCGCGACGCGTTCCTCGACGTCATCCGCTCGCACGCGTACAAGGGGCTCGCCGAGGCGCGCGACGACACCGCGGTCGACTTCCTCATCGACGCGACGTCGTGGGGGCGCGTGTCGCACGGGCGCCGCGCCGCGATCGGCGCGCTGGCGAAGCTGTGCAAGGGCCGCGACGATCGCGAGGCGGTCCGGGTCCGCGAGCGCATCGAGGAGCTCCTCGAGGATCGCGACTTCCGCGTGCAGACGTCGGCGCTGGAAGGGCTCGCGACGCTCGGCGCCGCCGCCGCGGCCGCGGCGATCGAGCGCATGGCGGAGCGCGAGCTCGACGGCCGGTTGCGGCGCCGTGGCCGCGAGGTGGTGCGCGACCTCCGCGAGCGCGCCAGCACCACCGCCGAGCTCACCAAGCTGCGCGACGAGCTCGCCGAGCTCAAGGCGACGACCGCCGGCCTCCGCGATCGCCTCGACAAGCTCGAGGTGCGGACCTCCGCCAAGGAGGCGGCGAAGGAGGCTCGGCGCGTGGAGAAGCAGGCCCGGCGAGCGAAAAAGAAGAAATCGAAGCCCGGCAGCGCGTGATAGCGTCGCGGCGATGTCCGGCGCGCGCGCCCTCCTCGTGACCGCCCTCGCCATCGCGGCGGCGTCCTGTGGCTTCAACCCGGGGGGCGGGCAGGCGGGCGACGGCGGCGTCGATCCCGACGCCGACTTCCAGGGTGACGGCAGCCCGGGTGACGCACCATGCGCCGAGCGCTGCGAGGGCAACAACCTCTACACGTGCAGCGGCGGGCAGGAGCTTCTGACGACGTGCGCCGTCGGCTGCATCGAGACCGGCGGCCCGCACTGCGCGACGCTGGTTCCCTCGAACGGCGCCGGTCCCGCCGATCTCGTCGACGTCACCGGCGATCTCCAGGTCAGCGCCGGCCAGACGGTCGTCGTCGACACCGGTGACGGGCGCATCGTGGCGTGGGCGGGCGGCAACGCCACCACGATCCGCGATCCCGGAAACGGCCTCGGTGACATGATCCGCTTCCGCGTCCAGTCCCAGATCAACGGCGCGCCCGCGGTGGCGATCTTCGGCGTTCGCTCGATCTCGATCGCCGACGGCGGCCGGCTCTGGGTCACGGGCGATCGTCCGGTCCTCTTCCTGGTGGCGATGGCCGCCACCATCTCCGGCTCCCTCGACGCCGGCGCCGGTCACACCGGCACCACCGGCACGACGGACTGTCAGGAGTGCGCGGGGCCCGGTGGCGGCGACGGGGCGACGAGCCTGGCGACCGCCGGTGGCTGTGCGCCCGGGCTCGACGGCAACTACTCCGCGACGCAGGACGAGACCGGCGGCGGCGGCGGCGGCTTCGGGTTCGCCGGTGCGCCCGGCGGCAGCTCGAACGGTGGGCTCGCCCAGGGCGGCGGCGTCTCGCCGCTCACCGGCTGCACCGGCGCGTCGCTCGTGCCTCTCTCCGGCGGTTCGGGCGGTGGCCGGGGCTCGCTCCTGGGCGTGAGCGGCGCCGAGGTCGGCGGCGGCGGCGGCGGCGCGGTGCAGATCACCGCGCACGGTGGGATCGCGATCACCGGCACCGGCGAGATCTACGCTGGCGGTGCGGGCGGGCAGGGCTCCGTCGACGATTTCGGCGGCGGCGGCGGCGGCGCGGGCGGCGGCATCCTGCTCGAGGCGCCGAGCCTCACGATCACGACGGGGGCGCGGCTCACCGCCAACGGTGGTGGCGGCGGCAGCGGCCGCGAGGCCAACCGGGGCGAGAACGGCGCGCGCGCCGCGGCGCGCGCCAGCGGTGGCGCCGGCTCCGGTGGCGGCGCCGATGGCCGCGGCGGTCTCGGCGGCATCGGCAGCGCCGCCAACCAGGCGGCGACGTCGGGCAGCGGCGACGTCGACGGCACCGGCGGCGGTGGGGGCGCGGCCGGCCTCATCCGCATCAACACGGTGACCCCACTGCTCCTGCCGAGCGGGGTGGTCGTGAGCCCGGCCGCGTCGATGGGCGAGCCGGCCCGCCAGTGACGCACGCCCTTCGACTCGGGTTGCTCGCTCCGGGCGAACGGCGCTGCTACTTCTCGGCGACCGGCGGCGGCGGCGCCTCGACCAGCTCGAGCACGTTCTGCTGCGGCACCACGAAGCTCCGCCCCGTGAGCAGATCCTTCACGCTCAGGCGCGCGGGTGGCGGCAGCGCCATCGGCCCCTTCTTCGCCGACCGGCCGAACGAGCCGGCGAGCGAGCGATAGTTGCCAGCGCCGGCGTCCCCGAAGCCGCTGAACCCGCCTGCGCCTCCGAAGCTCTTGATGCGGGTCGCGAACGCCGCCGAGCGCCTGTCGTCCGCCGCCGGGAGCGCGACGAACATCGGCCATCCGACGCTGGGCAGCGACAGGAGCCGCTTGGTCCCGCTCGGCGGCTCGACGCCGCTGGGCACGAAGGCCGCGTCGGCCTTGCCGACCGTGATCATGGTGAGGGCGGAGCGCGCGTCGGCGGCCTCGGTGATGCTGGCGAAGTACGACGCGTCGACCTCGCCGGAGAGGAGCGCGTTGGTGACGAACGCCTGCGCCTTGGCGCCGATCGACGGGATCGCGACCCTGGCGCCCCGCAGCTCGCGGATGCTGCCGATCGACGATCTGGCGACGAGCTGCCACGACGCATGGCCGCCGCCGCCGCGCGTGGCGGAGGCGAGGATCGTGTAGGGCAGGCCGTTGGCCGCCGCGTACGGTGCGTCGACGATCGCGAACTGGATCTCGCCCTTCTTGGCGGCGGCGGCGAACGCGCTCGCGCTCGCGTACACCTTGCCGTTCACCCTGTCGCCGGCGGCGGCGCCGGCGAGGTGCTCGGCGACCGCGTTCACGAAGCTGACGCGGTCGCCCGAGCCCTCGAACGGCGCCGTCGGTGCGAACAGGCCGATCGTGATGTCCTCGGCCGCGGCGACCGACGGCAGGGCGCACGCGAGCGCGCAGGCGGCGGCGGCAAGCAGGTGGCTGGCGCTCATGGCGACCCCCAGAAGCGTTCCTTGGCCTCGATCCAGTCCTTGAGCGCGCCGTGGCGCGCGCCGGCGGCGGCGGCGGCCTTCCACGCCGCGAGCGCCTTGAGCGGCTCGCCCTTCTTCTCGTACGCGATGCCGAGGTTGATGCGCGCCTCCGGCACCTCGCTGGCGAGCCCGGAAAGGACGTTGATCGCGTCGTCGACGTCGCCCGACACGATGTCGAGCACCGCGAGGTTGTGCGCGAGCTCCGGGCTGCGCTTGTCGTGGACCCGCGCCATCGCGAGGAAGCTCTGTGCCGACTTGGTCGCGCCCCCGGCGTACGCCTCGGCCGCCGCGCGCAGCGCGATGTCACCCGCGGCCTGTCGCACCAGCGGCTCGGCGACGCCCGTCGCCCGGCGGCGCAGGGCCTCGAGCCGATCCATCGCCTTGCGGGCCCGCCGCAGCGTCGCGCCTTCGTTCCACGCGATGAGGATGGGCACGCCGAGGTCGTCGGCGGGGGCGACGAACTGGCACTTCGCCTTGGCGCGCTCGAGCCCGCGCAGGATCTCCAGCGCCAGATCACGCTGGGCGGCGCCGGTCGCGGCCAGCGCGAGATCGCAGCGCAGGTGGGTGAGCGCCTCGCCATCGGCCGACTTCTCGACGGCCCGCAGGATCCGGACCGCGACCGCGAAGCGGCCGCTGCGCATCGCGTCGGTCGCCGCCGAGCGCGCCGTCGCGAGGCGAACGATCTCGAGGTCTCGCTTCTGCGCCGCGGTCGCCTGGCCGAGCGCCTGATCGAGCGCCTGGACGGCCTCCTCGCCACGGCCGGCCGCCATCTCCGAGCTGGCCAGGTCGCGCAAGACGAGGATCGCGCGCGGATCCTTGCCGTACATCTTCACCGACCTCGTGAAGGTGGTGCGCGCTTCGTCGTACTTCTTGTCGCCGTGGTACGCGCGCGCGAGCAGGTGGAGCGTCGGCGCGTCGTCCGCGCCCTTCTTGAGCACGGCGATCGCGCGATCGGTGTCGCCGGTGGCGACCAGCACGGCGCCGAGGTTGCGCGCCGTGAGCGCGCCGCCGCCCGCCGCCTCCGCCTGGTTCAGCAAGCGCAGCGCGTCGTTGACGTCCTTCTTCGCCACGGCGGCCGCCGCGAGCGTGTTGAGCGCGTCGACCAGGACCCGCGCCGCCCGCGGTTCACCGCCCGACAGCGCACGATCGAGGTGCGGCACCGCCGCGGTGTTCTCGCCCAGGGAGTAGAGCGACGCGCCGAGGAGGAACTCACCGGTCGCGTTGCCCTCGTGGGTCTTCATCCACGGCGCGATGTGATCGCGCAGCGCCTGCGCCTGCCTGAGCGCGAGCAGCGCCTCGCCGTACTCGAGCGTCCAGTCGTCCTCGAAGTTGCGCGGCGGGCCGGCGGCGCGCAGACGCTCGGCGGCGGCGGCGTGCTTGCCGAGCATACGCTCGGTGCGCGCCAGCTTGAACGCGATGACCCCGTCGCCCGGCTCCTTCTCGGCCGCGCGCTGGAAGGCGACCTCGGCCTCCTTCCAGTTGCGCTGCGCGATCCGCACGTCGCCCAGGAGCGCCCAGCCGAGGACCGAGTCGGGCGCCGCCTTCCGGTAGCGCTCGGCGCGCGCCAGCGCCTCGTCCACGCGGTTGAGCAGGAGCGCGCAGCGGCCGCGGACCAGCGAGACCTCGGCGTATTTCGACTCGAGATCGCCGATGCCGTCGAGCACCGGCATCGCCCGCTTGCAGCTCAGCGCGGCCGTCGACCACGCGACGCCGAGCCGCGCCATCTCGTCCTGCTTGTCGACCGCGAGCACCTGCTGGTAGAGCGCGAGCGCCCCCTTCGCGTCGCCGCTGCGCAGGGTCGCGCCCGCGTGATCGAGGCGATGGATCACGTCCTCGCCGGCGAGCGCCTTGGGCCGGTGGGCGAAGTACGCGGTGAAGGCCTTCGCCGACGGGCCCCAGTCCGCCTGCTTCGCGTAGTGGCGACCGAGGACCAGCTGGGCGTCGTAGCGCGCGGGATCCGCGGCGACCATCTTCTCGAGGAGCGGCACGCCGTCGCCGGCGCGCCCCGTCTGCACCAGCTGGATGCCGAGCGCGGTCAAGACGCCGGCGTTGTCGGGGGCGAGCTTGCGCGCGCGCTCGAGCAGCGCGACCGCGGCCGGGTGCTCGCCCTGGATGCCATGGATCGACGCGCGCAGCACGTAGAGGTCGATGCGGCGCGGCGACACGCGCAGCGCCCTGTCGAGGAGCTCACCGGCGCGCTTGTAGCTCTTCTTCGCGAGCGCTCGCTTGGCCTCCTCGACCAGCAGCTGGCTCTCCTCGTCCTGATCCCGCTGCGCGACCGCGATCGGCGGCGCGACCGCGATCACCATGGCGGCCGCGAGCGCAGCCGCCATCCCCCGATTGCACCAAGTCATGGTCGCTCCTTCGCGGCGTGCTCAGGCCGCCGCTCCTCGCTTGAGAGTCGTCCGCCGCTGCCGCGAGCTGCCGCTCGACGTCGCCGTGCCGGTGTACTGCACGACGACCAGCGTGATGTCGTCGTCGACCGGCTGCGTGCCGCCGAACATGTTCACCTCGCTCGTGATCCGCTCGCAGAGCGCGCGCACGTCGTGAGCGCCGCGGGAGGCCTCCTCGACCAGCGTCTTGCGCAGCCGCTTCTCGCCGAAGCGCGTGCCCTGGCTCGAGACCCGGTCGGTGAGGCCGTCGGACGTGAGCACCATGAAGTCGCCGCCGCCGAGCTGGTACTGTCCCTCGGCGATGTGCGGCCGGTTGGAGCCGAGCGGGTTCGACCGCACCGGCAGCACCTCGAGGCCCGGGTTCGCGCCCTTCACGTCGCAGATGACGTAGGGGAAGGTGTGGCCGGCGTTGGCGTAGTGCACGACGCCATCGGAGCCGAGGATCATCGCGAAGCACGTCATGAGCAGGCGCTTGCCGCCGACGTCGCGGATCGCGCGATCGATCGCCTGCAGCACGAGCGCGGGCGTGATCGTCCCGGTGTCGAGGAAGGCGAGCGATTCGACCGCGCCGCGGCCGGTCGCCGCGATCATCGCGCTCGGCATGCCGTGGCCGGTGACGTCGCCGACGACGAGCAGCAGCCTGCCGTCCGGCAGCTGGCGATAGCTCCACCAGTCCCCGCCACACGCCGACGCCATCTCGCACCGGCCCATGAGCCGGAAGTCGCCGACCGTCACCATCTCCGGTGGCGGCGTCATGAGGCCCTGGATGCTGCGCGCGACCTCCATCTCGCGCTCGAGGCCGGCCTTGCGCCCGATCTCCTCGACGAGCTGGCCGAGGCTCTCGGCCATCGTGTTGAAGCTCTCGCCCAGCTCCCCGATCTCGTCGCCGCGATCGACCGCGACGCGGCGGCCGAAGTCACCGCCGGCGATGTGTCGCGCCTGCTCGGACAGCGCGCGCAGCGGGCGGGAGATCCGCATCGCCTGCCAGCCGCCGAGGAGGAGCGCGACCGTGAGCAGGAGCGCGGCGAAGATCAGCTGGCGCTGCGCCGACGCGCGCTGGCGGGCGCGGCCGTCGGCGATCGCGTCGGCCTTGGCCTTCTCCATCGCCGACGTGTCGAACGCGAGGCGCACCACGCCCACGCGCACCTCCTTGCCCGACGAGTCGGCGAGGAACACGGGCGTGCCGAGCAAGAGGCGCGACTTGTTCGCCGGGTCCGGCATCGATTCGACCGTGCTGGAGGCGGCGCCGGCGAGCTTCTTGCCCAGCTCGTCGTCGATCCGCGCGCCCTGCTTGACCGGCGCGGTCTCGCTGGCGGCGGCGACCGAGCCGCTCTCCTCGACCAGCGCGATCCAGACGACGCTCTGGTTCTCGGCGGTGACGCGTCGTGCGGTCTCCTCGAGGCGCGTGTAGTCGCTGGTGGCGAGCAGCGACGCCGCGCTCGCCGACGTGTTGCGGGTCAGGAGCTCGGACTCGCGCTTGATCGCCTGCTCGAGGTCCTTGCGCCGGGCGTCGCCCGACGCGCTCGCCAGCTCGCTGAGCGTCGACAGGCCATACCACGCGCTCGATCCGACGGCGGCCGCGATCAGGAGAACGGTCCCCAGGATGAGCTTGGTGCCGAGCGATAGGCCGGCTCTTCGGGCCATGACTCTACGAGTTCCCCTCCCCGTACCTTTGGGGCCCGATCAGTCTAACGATGCGACGGCGGAACGCAAAGCGCGGAGGTCACCCAAACGGGTTGACCTCGTCGCGTCCCGCGCCGCAAGATGTAAGGTGCGGCTCGACGGGGTGTATGAGCCGCGCGTCCCGTCCTGGGCATTCGGGGGTTCCGTTGCGCGTTCTGGTCACGGCGATCGCCTTCACGGCGATCCCGCTCATGGTTCTTACGGCCTCGTCGGCGCTCGCCGATGACCCCGCCATCCCTGTCCGCGAGCTCCCTCCGTACCCCGACGTCGAGACGTCGGCGCGCGTCTCCGAGGTCGGTGTCTACGGCGCGAGCCAGTCCGAGGAGGAGACCGTCGTCGGCGCCGCCAAGCGCGAGCAGTCGCTCGGGACGGTGGCCTCGGCGGTCACCGTCCTCACCAGCGACCACCTGCGACGCTACGGGTACCGGTCGCTCGCCGAGGCGCTGCGCGGCGCGGCCGGCGTCTTCGTCGTCGACGACCGCCAGATCGAGCGCATCGGCGTGCGCGGGGTCCAGTTGCTCGGCGACGCCAACACGCGCGTGCTGATCTTGATCGACGGGACGCCGCTGAACGAGCCCTGGGCCCAGTTCGTCGATGGTTCGACCGCGCTCCCGGTGAGCCTCGACGACGTCGCCCGCATCGAGATCATCCGCGGCCCGGTCTCGTCGATCTACGGCACCAACGCCTTCTTCGGCATCATCAACATCGTCACCCTCGAGGCCGACAAGTCCCCACGCGCGTACGGGCGCACCACGCTCGACAGCTACGGGACCTTCGGCGGCAACGCCGCGTTCAACACCGGCGACATCAATCGCCAGGTCCGCGGCTCCGTGTCGTTCAAGCAGCGCATGGGCGAGAGCCTCACGTACACCGACCTGCCGATGGCGACCGATCAGACCAGCGCCGACGGCGGGCAGGCGCTCTTCGGTTCGCTCGCCGTGAACTTCGATCGCCTGTTCTTCCAGGCGCGCGCCTACGAGCGCACGCGCGAGCTGCCCGGCGCCCCGTACGACAGCGCGATCGGCAGCGACCAGAACACGAACCAGGATCGCCACTTCCTGGCCGAGCTCGGCTACACGCGCGACGTCACCGACAAGGTGACGATCGGCGCGCGCATCTACGGCAACAAGTACACCTACGCCAACAACCTGGTGCGCGCGGCGGGCCCGTTCGACACCGAGGCCGACGCCCAGTGGTACGGCGGCGAGGTCCGCGTCCTCGCCGATCTCCTCGAGCAGAAGAACCTGCTCGCGATCACGACCGGCGCCTCGTACGAGGCGACGAGCACGGAGTCGATGGCGTCGACCAAGCCCGATCCGATCGTGACCGACTTCAGCATCGCCGGCGCGTACCTGGAAGCGTCGAGCGAGCCCTTGCCGTGGATCGCGGCGACGGTCGGCGCGCGCTTCGACCGCAACTCCGAGTTCACCAACGAGCTGTCGCCGCGCGCCGCGCTCTTCCTCCGCAAGGGGGAGGCCTACGGCGCCAAGCTCCTCTACGCCGAGGGCTTCCGCAACCCGAGCATCTTCGAGGCCTACTACGACGACGACGCGCGCTTCTCCCCGGTGCTCGACGGCGACAGCCGGACCCAGCTCCGACCGGAGACCATCCGCGCGTACGAGGTCGTCGCCTACGGCCGGCCCTTCACCGGCGTGAAGCTGCGGGTCTCGGCCTGGGAGTGGCGCCTCGCCGATCTGCTCAAGCGGCAGGAGTTCTTCGATCCCGCGACCAACGAGCCTCGCTTCCGCTACCAGAACAGCGGGCCGCTCGTGTCGCGCGGCGCCGAGGTCGAGACCAGCTACCGCGATCTCGCCGGGCGGTCGGCGTACCTGAACGCGTCGTTCGCCTTCACCGGACGCAACTGCCTCGAGTCCGACGGCTTCGACAACCTGTTCCTCGACGTCGAGAAGGGCAACTGCGACGCGCGGCAGAACGCGCCGATCGTCACCGCGCAGCTGGGCGTCTCCTCCCAGCTCATCGCCGAGCTCTTCCACGTGTCGGGCGAGGTCACGTACCTGAGCGAGCGCGGCACCCAGAACGAGGACGAGACCGTGCCGGCGCACGTCGGCGCCAACGTCGTCGTCTACCTGCCCGACGTCAACGGCTTCGACATCACCGTCGGCGCCCGCAACCTCGTCGCTCGCGAAGAAGTCCCGGCCCAGTCCGACTACAACCGCACGATGCCGCGAGTCGAGGTGCTGCGCGTCCCCGGGCCGGGGCGCGAGGTCTTCGCTCGCGCGGGGTACAGGTTCTGATGGCGAGCTCGACGCGAGACCCGCACCCGATCCTGGTCGTCCATCCCGACCGCAAGACCCAGCGGACCGTGCACCGGATCGTCGGCGGCACGTTCCGGCCGGTCGTGCTCGTCGACGATCTGGCCAACGCGGCGGTGCGCGTGCGCGAGACGCCGCCGTTCCTCATCATCGTCGACCACCAGATGGTGCGGACGGAGGAAGGGCGCAAGCTGCTCGCCGACCGCAGCCTGCCGTGTCTCGTGCTCATGCAGGACTCGGAGCTCGACGATCTGGGCTCGCTGCTCGAGGGCGGCGCGCTCTCGTATCTCCTGGCCAACCCGATGCCGCTCCTCGCCGAGGAGCTGTCGATCACGGTGCAGAAGCTCACGCGCCGCGACCTCTTCGGGCTCGAGAAGTACCTGACCTGGGGCATCGAGATCCGCGAGCTCACGCTCACCGACGCCGACCAGCGCCGCGCGCTCGTCGACGAGATGGGCGAGGACGTGCAGCGCGCCGGGCTGGGGCCGCGCGCGCTCGCCGCCACGCTCATCGCCGACGAGCTCCTGTCGAACGCGGTCTTCAACGCGCCGGTCGACGACTCGGGCACCCACACGCGCTCCGGCGACGACCGCTCGGGCTCGCGCCCGCTCTCGGATCGCGACGTGGTGACGCTGCGCTACGCGTGCGACGCCCGCTACCTGGCGATCGAGGTCGAGGACCACTACGGCTCGCTCGATCGCCGCACGATCCTCCGCTGCCTGAACAAGGCGACCAACCGGGCGCGCGACAAGGTGTCGATGGGCACCCGGGGCGCGGGCATCGGGCTCGCCACGGTCTACGGCAGCTGCAACCACCTCGTGTTCAACCTCGAACCGGGACGGCGGACCCAGGCGATCGCGCTGGTCGACGTCCGCTTCCGTCCCGCCGAGCTGGGCAACGCGGTGTGCTCGTTCGGCATCTTCAGCACCGAGGAGCGACGTCCATGAGCAGTGCCTCCGCTTCATCCAAGGTCCGGACCCGCGCCGCGGTGTCGTCGACGCCCGCCGGCGATCTGTTGACGATCGGGGGCGACATCGACGACAGCACCTCGCTCACCCCGTTCGTCGCCCAGCTCAAGCGCAGCCCGATCATCGATCTCGGCGACGTGGGCTTCATCAACTCGGTCGGCGTGCGCGAGTGGATCACGCTGCTCGGCGAGCTGGCCCAGCGGGGGCTGCGCGTGACCTTGCGCAACGTCTCCGAACCGATGGTGCGCCAGATGACGATGGTCATCGAGGCCCGCGGCGACGCCGCCGTCGAGTCGTTCTACGCTCCTTACGCGTGCGACGCGTGTGGCGACGAGCGCGCGCTCCTCCTCCAGGTCGACCTGCACAAGGACGCCCTGGAGGCCCACAAGCCTCCCCCGCTCCCGTGCCCGTCGTGTGGGTCCGAGGCGGACTTCGACGAGTTCCCCAACCGGTATCTATCGTTTCTGAGCTGAGACCTCGAGAGGTCACGAGATGACGAAAGGAGCTTCTATGCGGTGCGTAGCCAGCGTGGTGGGTGCGTTCGGGATGTGCCTGGCGATCGGGTGTGGTGGCGACGACGGTCCGTCGGGTCCGGTCAAGGTGGGCCTCCTCGCGCCCAAGACGGGCGCGCTGATGGAGGTCGGCGAGTCGTTCGAGCGCGTCGCGATCGTCGCGGTCGCCAACATCAACGCCAAGGGCGGGATCAACGGCCGCGACCTCGAGCTCGTGGTCGAGGACACCGAGACCACGGCCGACACCGCGGGCGCCAAGCTCCAGGGACTCATCGACCAGGGGGTGGTCGCGGTGGTCGGCCCGGCGACGTCGGGCGAGGTGACCAACGCGTGGCCGGTCGCGCGCGACGCTCGCGTGCCGATCATCTCTCCCAGCTCGACGGCGCCCGCGCTGTCGCGCCCGGCCCCGACCGGACCGGACGACGACGGGTACATGTTCCGCAACGTCCCCGACGACGAGATCCAGGGCATCGCGATGGCCTATTACCTGAAGACCGTGCGCACGCCGCAGGTCGACAGCGTGGCGATCATCTTCGAGGACACGCCCTACGGTACCGGCCTCAAGAACGCGTTCCGCAGCGCGTACCTGGATCTCGGCGGCACGATCATCGCCAACGGCGAGATCGCGTTCACCCAGAACCTGGCCGACGAGCTCGCCGCCGGGGGCTCGATCGACGCGCTCGTCAACCTGAGCCCGCAGCCGACGATGGTCGTGCTCGTGGCCCTCGAGCAGGACGCGGTCAAGCTGGTGCAGGCCTGGGACAACGACGGCGCGCCGCGCATCGCCAACATGCAGTGGTTCATGACCGACGGCGCGCGGTCCGGCGGCTTCCTCAGCGCGGCGCCCGCCTCGCTGCGCGGGATGTGCGGCACGGCGCCGACCTTCCCCGTCAATGGCCTCGCGTACACCGAGCTGAAGACGTCGTACGAGGCGGCCTACACCGACTCGATCGACGCGCAGGTCTTCGCGCCCAACGTCTGGGACGGCTTCCACCTCCTCGCCGCGGCGATGGTGCACCAGTCGGTCAACCACTCGGGCGAGGACGTCGGCGGCGCCAACCTGCGCGACGCGATCACCCTGGTCTCCCGCGATGGCCAGACGTTCCACTCGGGCCAGTGGCGCGACCTGATCAGCGCGCTGCGCTCCGGCAACGACGTCGACTACGACGGCGCCGCGGGGCCGAACGACTTCGACGTCGTCGGGCAGACCGTCGGCCCGTACGAGGTCTGGTGCATCGCGGCTGACGGGGCCTCGTTCACCCAGGCCCTCTTCCTCGACGCCGAGGACATCCAGGCGCTCTGACGCCCTCCGGACGCTTCGGAGAGTGGTTTCCTCCGACGCCGATTCACTTCATACTGGTGGGATGAGGTTCGCAGGGGCTGCGTGCGCCGTCCTCCTCGGCGCCGCGGCATGTTCGTTCCAGCCATCGGGCGGTGACGTCGATGCGGGCGGGGATGTCGTCGACGCCGACGTGACCGGCGACGGCGCCGAGGCCGACGCGACCGACGAGGTCGACGCCGCCGGCATCGACGCCGCGACCATCGACGCCGCCGCGACCGACGCCGCGACCATCGACGCCGCCGCGACCGACGCCGCGACCATCGACGCCGCCGCGACCGACGCCGCCGCGACCGACGCGCCCGTCGTCGACGACGTCGTGCACGTCGCCGATGACTCGATCGGCACCGGCGACCTCGTCGTCGGCTCGCCGATCACCGTGCAGACGTCGGGTGGCGGCTTCGGCTTCGGGACGGCCTTGCCGCCGGGTGTCACCTTCGGCGTGGAGCCCCAGGATCCGAGCGGCCCCGAGCTCGCGGTGCTCCGGGTGCGCAACCTGACGATCAGCGCCAACGTGCGCGTCCTCGGCGCGCGGCCGCTCGTGATCCTCGCCGAGACCGTCTCGCTCACCGGCGTGATCGATGCGGGTGCGCGCCACGACGTGCCCGGCGCCGGTGGCGCGACGATGGGCCCCGGGGTCGGGACCGCCGGCGGACACATGGGGACCTACGGCGACTCCGGCGGCGGCGGCGGCAGCCACGGCGGCGTCGGCGGCGCCGGCGGCAACGCGACCTGCGCCTCGGGCTGCAACCCGGACCAGACGGTGCAGGGCGGTGGCGCCGGCGCGACTTACGGGGCCCCTTCCCTCGCCACCTTGCGCGGTGGCTCCGGCGGCGGACGTTCGTACTTCCCGTCGGCGCAGACGCAGTGCACGCCCGGCGCGCCGGGCGCCGGCGGCGGTGCGGTCCAGCTCGCAGCGCGAACGTCGATCGTGATCGCCGCGAGCGGTGGCATCAACGTCGGCGGGGGCGGCGGCGCGGGCGGCGATCAGTGCAACAACCCGTACAACTGGCTCGCCGGCCACGGCGGTGGCTCCGGCGGCGCGATCTACCTGCAGTCGCCGGTGGTGCAGAACGCCGGCATCCTCGCCGCCAACGGCGGCGGCGGCGGCGGCGGCGCCGGATCGGGCGGCGACGGCATGACCGGCGCCGACGGCGCGCTCGGGACCAACGTCGCCACCGGCGGCTCGGGCAACGGCTCGTACAGCGCGGGCGGCGGCGACGGCGCCGCCGGGTCGGGCACCGGCGAGGCCGGCAGCGCCGCGGGTGGCGACGGCAACGGTGGTGGTGGTGGCGGCGGGACGGGCCGCATCCACGTCCGCTATCGCACGACCTACGCGGCAGGCACGCAGAGCCCTGGAGCCGTCACGACGGTCTACTGACCCGTCGCAGCTCCCACAGGATCATCTCCATCGCGGGCGGGCGCTCGGCCGGGCACTTCGCGAGGCAGCTCTCCACGACCTCGACCAGCGCCGGCGGCACGTCGGGCCGCAGCTCGCGCAGCGGTGGTGGTGGCTCGGTCACGTGCTTCTTCATGACCGCGTGGAAGTCGTCGTCGTGGAACGGCACGCGTCCGGCGAGCACCTCGAACGCGAGCACGCCGAAGGCGTACACGTCGAGCAGGTGCGCCTGCCCCGGACGCACCAGACCGGTGATGATCTCCGGCGCCATGTAGTGCGCGGTGCCCGAGACGAGCGTCGACGCGTCCTCGACCGCGGGGGTCATGATCCCGAAGTCGAACAGGACGACGCGATCTCCCGCGCAGAGCATCACGTTCGCCGGCTTCACGTCGTGGTGCACGACGCCGACGCCGTGGACGGCGGTGAGCACCTCGGCGAGGCCGGTGAGCACGCGCCGGGCCTCGCCGATCGTGAACGCGGGCCCGGCGAGTCGATCGTCGTGGATGCGGTGCTCGAGGGACATGCCGTACAGGCGCTCGAACGCGAGGAAGTCCCATCCGCGATGACGCCCCATGGTGTACGGCACCGGCACGCCGGGGTGGCGCAGGCACGCCAGCGCGCGGGCCTCTCGCGACACGAGCGTCTCGGCGTGCTCGCGCACGAGCGAGGTCTTCACGGCGGTCGCACGCTGCATCCTCTCGTCGTAGGCGTCCCAGACGGTGCTCATGCCGCCGAGCCCGATCTGGGTCCGGATGCGGTACTGATCTGCGACCAGCTCTCCGACTCGCCACGGGAGCTCGACGGCGTCGAGCGTGTCCAGCTCGTCAGCGGTGAGCCCGAGCATGACCTCGTGAGGAGCAATTGGTGTGCCCGCTCGCCCTCCGGCGTCGCGCTGGAAAGTGCGCGGATCGCGCGGAGCCGGCCGGTGCCGCGGAGGGCGCTCAGGCGCGTCCCCGCGCCCATCGTGCCGGTGCGCGCGGGAAGACGCGTGCGTCGGCGGCGTCGGCGCCGACGAGGACGACGGGGTCCTCGCGACGTCGACCATCCTCGCCATGGCGCGAGCGGGNNGCGCGAGCGGGCGCGAGCCGGCGCGAGCGCGGGCGCCCACCCGGGCGCTCGAGCCACGCTTGCGCCTGGCCCGCGGGACGGTGGGCGGCGGCGCGTGATAGCGTCGGCGCCGTGCGGAGGCTCGTCCTCTCCAGCCTGCTCCTCGCGGCCTGCGGTAACGGTGGCGCCGGCGGTGATGCCGATGACGAGGGCGTGGACGGCGCGGCTGCGCTCGACGCCACGACGAGCGAGGACGCGGCCGGCGCCGCGACGTGCGAGGGCAAGTCGGCGCAGCCGCTCGACGCG
>DDTA01000327.1 GCA_002344285.1 Myxococcales bacterium UBA2376 | reverse complement strand
CAGCGGATCGGTGCAGACCTTGAGGGTCAGGTCGTAGTTGTTCTCGGTCGAGTCGGGCGACTGCACCTGGACGATGTACGACCCGATGGCGAGTCGGTTCTGGATCTCGACCCGCACCACCTGTGGCGTGCCGCTGACCGGGGCGCCGCTCGCGACCGTCGCGCCCGACGAGGTGAGCACGTTCAGGGACAGCGGCGTGCGGTTGGCGACGCCCGAGACCGTGGCCTCGAAGTTCAGGCCGTTGACGTTGATGTCGAACCGGTAGTGATCGCGGTCCCCGGTCGGGCACACGGCGAGGCCGACGAGCGAGTACGTCTGCATCGTCGGGATCGGGGTGACGAACGCGTTCATGATGTCGTTGTTGGGCTCGATCGACGAGTCGTTGGCGCACTGGAACGTGCCGCCCGCGGCGTCGATGTCGTCGCCACCGGCCGAGCGCTCGCACACCTCGTTGGTGTCCGAGTACGTCACGCACGTGTAGCCCTCGGGGCAGCGAGGCTCGTCGGAGCCGCACTCGAACGGCGCGCGGCCGAGATCGGGGTCGTAGGGATTGCACGCGGCGAGCGCCGCGAAGGAGTAGGCCAGGAGGAGCGTACGCATGGCGTGCCTCAGAAACGCAGCGCGGCGGCGCCGCCGACAAAGTCTTCGCCGACGACGGGGGCGGCGACGATCGAGCGGAGACCCTTCTGCGCCGAGAGCTTCTTCTCGCCGGCCTTCTCCGCCTTCACTTCCTTGTACCAGTACCAGGCGGCCACGCCGCTGGCGCCGAGCGCGAGCCCGAACGTGACGCGGCTGACGAGCTCGTTGCGCTTGCCAGCGAGCTCGATCGCCTTGCGGTCGGAGTTGAAGCTCTTGCACGGCGGCGTGTCGGGCGCGGTGCACTCGCTGGTGTTGTTCGAGAGCGCGGCCTCGGCCTCGAGCGTCGACGACATGTTCGCGGCGAGCAGGTAGAACGTGAGCGAGACGCTCAGCATGCCGACGGCCGAGCCGGTGGCGATCCACTTGCCGCGCCTGAACTTGGTCGAGCCGACCTCGGTCCAGCCACCGGGGACGAACGTGCTGCCGCCGCCGCCACCGCCACCGCCACCNNCCGCCGCCGCCGCCGCCGCCCGTGTCGGGCTCCCAGTCGCGCTCGTCGGTGAGATCCGGGTAGTACCGGGGCCGCGCCTTCTCGTCGATGTAGACGATGTTGGGCGACGACGGCTTGCCGACGCGCGTGACGATCTTGGCGTCGGGCGTACGGACCTCGATGTAGTACTGGATCGAGACGCCCTGCATCACCCTGGCCGGGACGCGCGCGACGAGCTCGTTGTAGCGCGGCTTCATCGGGACGGCGTTGAACTTCGCCTCGCCGGCGCCGCGGTAGAACATCGTCACGATCCAGCCCGACTCCTCCGGCGAGAAGGCGGTCAGATCGAGCGGCTTGCCCGGCGGGGCGTCCTCGACGACCTGGTGCTGGAAGTCCTCCGGCGTGAAGCTGCCCGGGTCCGTGTTGCGCGGCGGCTTGCGACCGCCACCGCCGCCACCGCCGTCGGGAGGAGGCGTGACGTCCCCGCCGCCGCCGCCGCCGCCGTCGGGCGGAGGCACGACCGAGGCGAGCTCCTTCTCGAGCACCTTGAGGCGCGCGGTCGCGTCCGGTCGCTGCGCGGCGTCGGCCGGCGCGTCGGAGAGGAACTTCTTGTAGTAGAAGACCGCGAGGTCCTTCTGCCCCATCTGATCGAGGGTGAAGGCCACGTTGTAGAGGAGGAGCGGGTTCCGCGAGAGCCGGTACGACTCCTTGAACTTCTCGACCGCCTGGTCGAACTTCTTCTCGTCGAAGAGCGTCTTGCCGGCGATGAAGGCCTGCTTGGCTTGCTCCATCTGCTCGGGGGTCGGCGGTGGCGGCGCGGGCGCCTCCTTGCCATCGCCGGGCGCGGGCTGCGCGGCGGCGGGCGCGGCGCCGAAGACGACGGCGCCGAGGAGAGCCAGCAGGAGGGCGAACTTCGACAGTCGGCCGATGGCGGTCACGGTTCCTCCGGGGCTGCGTATCACAACCAGGCTCCTACTTCCAACGCGACGCGCAGCCGTAACCGTGGTGGCGCTCAGCTGGCGAACGGATCGACGATGCCGCCCGCCGGCTTCTTCGCCTCGGGCTTCTTCGCCTTCGGCTTCTCGGTGGCGGGCTTCGGCGCGGCGGCCGGCGCGCCGAACGGATCGACGATGCCGCCCGCGGGCTTGGTGGCCTTGGGCTGCGTCGCCTTGGGCTGCGTCGCCTTGGGCTGCGTCGCCTTGGGCTGCGTCGCCCTGGGCTGCGTCGCCCTGGGCTGCGTCGCCCTGGGTTGCTCGACGGCCACGGGCGCCACCGTCGTCGGCTCCACGCGGACGGCCTCCTCGATGGCGGCCGGCTCGGTCGTCGTCACCGCCGCAGGCTCGATCGTCGTCGGCGTGGCCGGCTCGACCGCGATCGGCGCCGCCGGCTCGACGGTCGTCGGCTGCGCGGGGTGCGGCTGCGCGGGCTGCGTCGGCGCCGGCTGCACGGCCGCGCTCGGCTGGACCGGGGCCGCGGGCTGCACCGCGGTCGCGGGCTGGACGACACCGGCGGCGGGCGCCGGCGCGGCGGCCGGCTTGTCGCCGCCGCCCAGGAGCTTCACGCCGACGAGCATCACGGCCACGCCGCCGACGAACGCCGCGACCACGGCGCCGATCGGCAGGCCGCGCCGCGGGGCGATCACGGGCTCGTCGTCGAGCTCGCGGGCGAGTCCCCGCGCGTAGGCCGGCGTCGCGGGCGCGAGTCCGATCCCGGCCTCGATCTTGTCGAGGTCGGCGGGGTTCACGGTGAGACCGGCCGCGGCGGCGCGCGCGGCGGCGATCGCCTTCTGCACCTTGGCCTCGGCGACGCGCGTACGCTCCTCGGCGTCGGCGAGCCGGCGGCCGGCATCGGCGTCGGCGGCGGCGGCGGGCGCGAGCGCGACGGGCTGCATCGAGACCGACGTGTCGGCCGCGCGCGCCTCGGCGGCGGCGGCGCGACTCTCGGCCTGACGGATGCGCTCCTCCGCGTTCTTGCTACGTGCCTCGGCGGCGGCGAGTCGACCCTGGAGCTCGGCGAGCACCGACGCGTTGGCGCTGTCGCTCGCGAGCACCGCCACCTTGGCCTCGAGCTCGGCGCGCTTGGCGTGGACATCGGCGAGCTCGGTCTCGAGGTCGCGGATCCGGCCGTGAAGCGAGGTGCGCTCGCGCGCGGCCTCGTCGCGGACCAGCTGCTCCGCGCGCGCGATGCGCGCCGCCTCGGCGTCGGTCTGCTCGCGGACCTGGCGCTCCTTCTCGGCCCTGGCCTCGGCCTCCCACTGGTCGACGTCCACGAGGGTGGAGTTCGCACGGGCGATGAACTCCTCGAGCGACGACTCGACGGTCGGAAGCGCGGTCGCTGCTTGCATCAGCGAGCTCCTGCGCTTGCTGCGCGTTCCGTTTCCGTTCGCGTGACCGTTGCTCGGGCCGTGCTTCTCTTCCGTGGGCATCGTCAGGGTACCTCCGGCCGGTCTCGCCCCTCGCGGGACCGGTCTGACTCGTCAGGGTAGCGCGGCTCCCAACCGCGCAACAGAACTTCGTCTGACCTAGGCGCTCGGCCGAACTTCCACCACGTCCAGGCCGTCGTGGAACACGCCGGCAGCCTCCTCGACCGCGCCGCTGTCGAGGATGTCGAGGTCGACCAGGGT
>DDTA01000233.1 GCA_002344285.1 Myxococcales bacterium UBA2376 | reverse complement strand
GAGCACGACGCCGCGCGGATCGGGGGCGACGCCCGGGGTCATGAAGCGCGCCTGACCGTGCGCGACGTGCTCGAGAGCCATCCGAGGTCACGGTACCACGGCCGGAATGCCCCGATTGGCGTCGACGTTGGTGTATGCACGAACCATGANNCGAGTCGGATCGACTCGACCAGGCGTCGCGTCTCCGCACTGTTCGCGGCGGTCGTGGGCCTGGCGGCGTGTGGCGGCGACAAGAAGGACGGCGGAGGCGGCACCGGCTCCGGCACGGGCGCCGCCACCGGGGCGCCGGCGTTGCCGGCGATCGAGGCGCCGCCGCTCGGCATCGACGCGGTCAAGCACATGAACTACGTCTACGGCGCGGGCTCGAAGGAGTACGACAAGGCGCTCAAGGCGTACAAGGCGCAGCCGCGCGACTGGGCGGCGGTGCGCGCGGCGACCGAGGAGGCGATCAAGAAGGACGCCCACCACCTCGAGGCGCACTGGGTGCTCGGCGAGGCGATGGCGCAGGCCGGCGAGAACGGCCCGGCGGCGAAGCACCTCGCGACCGCGCTCGCCGGTGACTGGCGGCGCTGGGGCCCGGGGCTCGAGAAGGACAGCCAGCTCGCGTCGTTCCTGGCGACGCCGGAGGGCCGGGCGCTGGCCGCGCTGTCGACCAAGATGAAGGCGGAGTTCGCGGCGAAGGTAGCCGCAGGCCCGCTCCTGCTCGCGCGTCGCACCACGTTCAAGATGCCCGGGGTGGGCACCAACTCGTCGACGACGCGCGGCGAGCTCTACGCCTACGACGGCGAGAGCAAGCGCTTCCTCCGCATCACGCACACCGGCCACGAGCTCGCGGCGTGGGTGCGCTCGCCGTCCGGCGACGAGATCCTGCTGGTCGGCTTCGACAAGGTCGAGCTGCCGGATCCCAAGAAGCACAAGGACGCGCCGCCGCTCCTGGCGCGCTCGTGGGTGACGACGTTCTCGCTGAAGGATCTCGCCGACACCAGCGCGCTCGCCAACGTCGGCAAGGCGCGCCTCGTGCGCGCCGGGTACGGTCCCGGCGAGCAGATCGTCGTCACCACGTCGCCGGCCTCGGGGCGCTGGGGCGCGGGCCCGGAGACGACGTACGTCGTCGATCGCTCGAGCGGCAAGCTGGCCAAGCAGAAGGGCGTCGCGATCGACGGGCCGCACGTCGAGATGACGTTCGACGAGGCGCGCGTGGTCGGCGTGCGCATGACCGCGCTCGACGCCGAGCTGCCCGCCGACCTCGTCGCCAAGCTGACGCCGATCCAGAAGGACGCGAGCGGCGCGCCCATGCTGTCGCTCGCGCTGCTCTCGCCGGGCAAGACCCGGCTCGCGTTCGCGACCGCGACCGACCCGTGCGCCAAGGCCGACGAGGCGGCCAAGCCCAGCCTGTACGTCGCCGACGCCAGGACCGGCGCGTTCAAGCACGTGCTGACCGCGTCGTCGCGCTTCGCCGGCGCGTGGCTCGACGAGGACAAGCTCATCTACGAGGACGGCAGCGGCGCCCTGCGCTTCTACGACGCCGCCGCCGGCCGTGAGGTCGCCAAGATCTCCGAGAAGGCCGGCATGGCGCTCTGGGCCCTGTCCCCCACGTCCGCCCCGCTCTGTCGCCAGGAGCCGATCTCCGACACCGTCGAGCCCGACGACGGCAGCGAGCTGCCGCCCGAGGAGGCCCCGGCCTCCACGCCGCAGTGACCCGTTCACCCGATCCGCGAACGTGAGGTCAGCGCTCGTCCTGCAGGCGCAGGACGAGGTAGCGCAGGGCGGCCGCGACGCCGCTGGAGAGGGCGGCGTGCGGCTCGTCGCCGGGCGTGACCAGGACGAGCCAGTCGCGGCCGGCGGCGTCGACCGCGGCGCGCCAGTGGAGGAGCGCGAGGGCGGTGCCGTCGGGGAGCGCGAGGCGCGGCGCCGTGTCGACGAGGCGCGCGACCTCGTCGTCGAGCGGGCGCGCGTAGCGGCGAACGACGTGAAGCACGGCGGCGGTCGACAGCACGCCGCTCGTGCCCCCCTCGACGTCGATGCGCACGCGCGCGGCCGCGCCCTCCCCCTCGACGGCGAGGAAGGTCCGCACCACCGTGCTGTCGGGCAGGATGTGCTCGTCGATGCGGAGCCGGGAGACGGTGCTCATTCGCGGACCAGCTTCCGCGCGCGGGCCAGGCCCGAGAGGCGCGCGTTGGGCAGGACCACGAAGTCGACGACGTCGGCGTTCACGATGGCCACGTTGTCCTCGTGCCAGAGCGGGACCACCGGCAGATCCTCGGCGAGCTGGCGCTGGACCTCGGCGTAGAGCGCGATCCGCCCGGCGCGGTCGGACACGCGGCGCCCCTCCTCGGTGCGCTGGTCGACGAGCGCGTTCCGGTACCGCCACCGGTTGTTGGCGTTGGGATCGGCAGGCGACGGGATGCGCGAGCTATGGAAGTACGTATAGAAGAGATCGGGCTCCGTGATGTCCGACGTCTGCATCGTCGCGATCTGGTAGATGCCCTTCTTGATGTCGGCGAAGAACGTCGCGAACTCGAAGGGACGCACGTCGACGGCGATGCCCACCTTCCCGAGCTGCGACGCCATCACCCGCGCCATCGCGACGCGGAACTGATCGGCGGACGTCTTGTAGACGAGCGAGAAGCGCGGCTGCCCGCCTGGCCCGTCGGGGTCGGGGTAGCCAGCCTCGTCGAGCAGCTTCATCGCCGCCTCCGGATCGTGCGGGATCTGCGGGATCGCGGCGTAGCACCAGTGGCTCGGCGGCAGGAGCCCCGTCGCCAGCACCGCCCGACCCGCGAGCTTCTGCCGGACCAGCGCCTCGCGGTCGAGGGCCAGCGCGATCGCACGCCGGACCCGCACGTCCTTCAGGATCGCGTCCTCGTTGTTGAGGAGCATGTACGTGAGGATGTTCGAAGGGTGCCGGACCTCGCGCACCCGCTCGCGCGCGAGGACGTGGTCGATGAGATCGTAGCGAAACGCGTTCTGCGACAGATCCGCCGAGCCGCCGGCCAGCATGATGAGGCGCGCGGATGCATCGCGGACGTTCTTGATGACGATCGACGGCACGCCGGGCTTCCCGCCGTGCCAGTGCGGATTGGCGCGCAGGACCACGCGCTGGCCCGTGACCTCCTCGACCCGATAGGGTCCGGCGCCGAGCACTCGCCCACCTGGATAACGCCCGTTCCGGTCGGCGCCGTGCCGGGCGATGATGCCCATGTCGAGGTCGGTGAGAAACGTCGCCAGCGGCTGGTGCAGATCGAACCGGACCGTGCGCGGCCCCTCGGGGACCACCGCCCGGAAGCGCTCGCTGAAGCCCTTGTGCCACAGGCTGTCCGAGCCCTTCGCGATCACGGTGCCGAACGTCCACACCACGTCCTCGGCCGTCACCGGCTTCCCGTCGGCGAAGCGGGCGTCGGCGCGGATGGTCACGCGCCAGGTCAGCTCGTCGACCTGCTCGAAGGACTCGGCGAGCTCGGGCCGCGGGGCCATGTCGAGCGAGTCGACGGTGACCAGCCCCGGCGCGACCAGCCGCGAGACCTTGGCGTCGTACGACGAGGCTGCGTAGCGCGGGTCCACGGTCTTCACGGGTGCCTCGAACAGCACGACGAGCGTGTCGTCGGGTGTACGACGCTGCCGCGGCGCGCACGCCATGACGACGAGCGCGATCGGGAGGAGCCGGAGAAGACGTGACACGGTGGGCTTCCGCAGCGTACCGCGTATAAGATCGGCGTGTGGGGCCCCGTCGGATCGTCGTGCTCGCGCTGCTCGTGGGCGGCGTGGCGTCGGCCGACGATGCCGGCGTGCCGCCCCCCGAGGAGCGCGGCGACGAGGACAGCGAGATCGGCGCCGATGGCGGCGTCGAGCTGCCGGCCGCCCCCGCCGACCGCGCCCGGCGCGACCAGTGGCTCGTCCAGCAGCTCGACAGCGCGATCCGCGCCCGCCCGCTCCTCATCACCGCCAAGATGAGCGCGACGGTCGTCGACGTCGCCAGCGGCAGCGTGCTGTGGACCCACCACGCCGATCGCCCCGTGAACCTCGCCTCGGTCACCAAGGTCCTGACCACCGCCGCGGCCCTCCACGGCCTCGGCCCGGGCTTCCGCTGGCGGACGTCGGTCCTCGCCGAGAAGCTCGACCGCGGCAGCGGCACCGTCGAGGGGGACCTCTTCATCCAGGGGCGTGGTGACCCGACGCTCACCATCGCGAACCTGCGTGGGCTCGCCCAGGCGCTCGAGTGGCGCGGCGTCACCGAGNNNGAGCGCAACGCGGTCACCGTCGTCGTCGTCGCCGACCGCTTCGGCCACGGCCTCGCCGACGTGAAGCTCGAGCCGCCGCTGGGCGACTACGTCCGCCTGGTCTCGCCGACCGTGGTGACCGTCGCCAGCGGCCGGACCCGCATCCACGTCGGCACGGTGCTGCGGCGCGACCACATCGAGCTGCGCGTCTCCGGTCAGATCCTCGCCGACGAGGGCGTCTGGTTCCAGCGCCGCCGCATCGACGATCCCGTCCGCATGTTCGGCGAGGCGATGAAGGCCGTGCTCGCCGAGCGCGGCATCCGCGTGAAGGGCCGGCGCATCGCCCGCGGCCTCCCGCCCGCGACCGCCGTGCTCCTCGCGGAGCACGAGAGCGCGCCGCTCGCCGACGTCATCCGCACGATGGCCAAGTCATCGGACAACTACATGGCCGAGACCGTGCTCAAGACGCTCGGCGCCGAGAGCCGCACGCTCCCCGCCCCGCCCGCGGTGCCGCCGCCGGCGTCGTGGGCCGACGGCATCAACGCGATGAGGCGCTACCTGTCCGAGCAAGCCGGCGTGGACCTCGCCAGCGTCCGCGTCGAGAACGGCTCCGGCCTCTACGACTCGACGTCGATCCCCGCGGCCGCGGTGGCGCAGGTCCTGGTCGCCGCGTGGCGCGACTTCCGCGTCGGCCCCGATCTCGCCGCCGCGCTCGCCAACGGCGGCGTCGACGGCACGCTGCGACGCCGCTTCACCGACGAGCGCGTGCGCGGCCGCGTCCGCGCCAAGACCGGCACGCTGGCCCAGGTGAGCTCGCTGGCCGGTTACGCCGGCACCGACAGCGGACGCCCGCTCGCGTTCGTGGTCATCGTCAACAACATGGCGCCGCAGGCGCGCGGCGAGGCCCGCGCGCTCCAGGACACGATCGCCGCGCTCTGCGTCGCGTACAGCGCGCCCTGATCGCGCGATCTATGGTACGCCTCCTCTCCACACGAGGAGACACGCCATGGCTGATCTCAAGGGAAGCAAGACGCACACGAACCTCAAGGAGGCGTTCGCCGGCGAGTCGCAGGCGAACCGCCGCTACCTCTACTTCGCCAAGGTCGCCGACGTCGAGGGTCACCCCGACGTCGCGGGCCTGTTCCGTGACACCGCCGAGGGCGAGACGGGCCACGCGCACGGCCACCTCGACTACCTGAAGAAGGTGGGCGATCCGGCGACCGGCGAGCCGCTGGGCGACACCACGCTCAACCTCAAGGCGTCGATCGCCGGCGAGACCTACGAGTACACCCAGATGTACCCGGGCTTCGCCCGCACCGCGCGCGAGGAAGGCTTCGAGGACATCGCCGAGTGGTTCGAGACCCTGGCGCGCGCCGAGCGTTCCCACGCCGGCCGCTTCCAGAAGGGTCTCGACTCGCTCAAGTAGGTCGGAGCGCGGCGGCGGTCTACTGTTGCGGCCCTTGCGGTCGCAGCGCGACCGCAAGGTGAGGGGCGATGACGGCGTGGAGCTGGATCGGCGGCTTGTAGGTCGCCACCAGCCCCGCCATCGTGCCGAGCACGCGTCCGAGGAGGACGAACGAGGGCGGGATGGTGATGCCGGCGTCCCTGGCGACGCGCATCATCGTCGCGACCAGCTCGCGGCCCTGGCGCTCCCAGTCGATCTCGCTGGCGAGCTCGCCGGGCTTCATCGCCTGCGTGATCGCATGCGCGATGGTGGCGAGCGCGCTGGGCTCGCCGCCGAAGCCCAGCGCCGCCAGCTCGGCGAGCGCCGACGTCTCGTCGCGCATCGCCAGCGCCGCCAGGAGGCGCGCGTAGCCGCGCTTCTCCTCGGGCAGGAGCCGCAGCGTGCAGCCGAAGTCGAGCACCGCGATGCGGCCGTCCGGCGCCACCAGGAAGTTCCCCGGATGCGGGTCGGCGTGGATGTGCCCGGTGCGGAACACCTGGCGCGCGAGGCCGTCGCAGAGCGCGGTGACGATGCGCGCGCGCTCGGCGGGCGCGGCGGCGTCGAGCGCGTCGGTGAGGCGCGCGCCGTCGACGAACTCGGTGGTGAGCACGCGCGCCGTCGAGCACGCCTCGATCACGCGCGGCGCGTAGAGCCCGGTGCCGGCCGCCTCCGCGGCGAACGCGGTGCCGGCGAGCGCCTCGGCGCGGTAGTCGAGCTCGGTGACGAGCGCACGCTCGAGCTCGTCGGCGATCGTGCGCAGATCCATGGGCAGGACGTCGCCGAGGACGCCGGCGAGGATGCGCAGCGCCGCGATGTCCGACGCGATCACCTCGTCGATGCCCGGGATCTGGACCTTCACCGCGACCACGGTGCCGTCGGACAGCGTCGCGCGGTGCACCTGCGCCAGGGACGCCGCCGCGACCGGCTCGCCGTCGAACGTGGCGAACGCGTCGAGCACGGTCTTCCCCAGCTCCTCCTCGATGCGCGCGACGATCGCCGCGGTCTCGACCGGCGGCACCCGATCCTGGAGCGAGCTGAGCTCGCCCGCCCACGCCGCGCCGACGAGGTCGGGCCGCGACGAGACGATCTGCCCGAGCTTGAGCACGCCACCGCGCAGGTCGACGCACAGCTCGCGCACGCGCGCGGCCAGGGCACGGTGATCGTCGTCGGTGAGGCGCTCGCGCCCGGCGGCGAGCCCGCGCATCCGCAGGACGCGGGCGTGGGCGACGACGCCGAGGCCGGCGGTGACCACGCGCGCGGCGCGGGGTGCGCCACCCGCCGCCCCGCGCGTGCGCGCCCAGGCGGTCTTGCTGCGCTCGGCGACGTCGTCCCACTGATCGCGGGCGGCGCGACCGAACGCCTGGCTGGAGCGCGCGACGCGGCCGGCGTCGCGCACGAGATCCTGGGTGAGCCCGTCGACGTGCTTGGCAACGCGCTTGCCGAGCTCGGTCAGCGCGACCACGAGGTCGGCGGTCGCGTCCTTGATCGGATTCGTCATCATGCTTCTTCTCGCTTCCTCAGGGCCTCGAGGCAGCGCAGGCACTGGATCGGCCGCGGCCCCGGACCCTCGGTGATCGCGATGGCGGCGTCGCTGCCTCGCGGAAGGATGTCGTTGCACGCGTGACACACGGCGTTCTTCTGCAGCACCAGCTGTTGCCAGCCGATCACGTCGCCACCGGCGGCGGCCGGCGCGTCCACCGCGGG
>DDTA01000038.1 GCA_002344285.1 Myxococcales bacterium UBA2376 | reverse complement strand
CGTCGTCGTCACGACGCACCATGGGCACGAGCTTACGCCGTGATCGCGGGCCTCGCGAGCGACAGCGCGAGCTGGAACAGCCATGACAGCGACACGTCGAAACGCGCGGCTTCCGCCTCGGCCTCGACGAGGAGCGCCGACGGGAAGTAGAGGGTCTGCATCGCGACGGTCGCCCCCGGATGCGCCTCGCGCAGGGCCGCGGCGGCGTCGCGGTCCGGCAGCGTGGAGATCCGCGCGCGCGCCTCCGTCCACGCCAGCTGCACGAGGTGCGAGAGGCTGCGATCGAGGCGCGTGGCCTCGGCCCCGAGCCATGCGAGCATCGGCTCCGGAAAGAAGATCCCGCGCGACTGCGTGGTCTCCCCCGCGGCGAGGCGCTCGCTCGCGGTCACGCAGACGGGGAAGAGCGCGTCGCGATCGGCCGCGAGCAGCGCGCGCACCTTGTCGTCTTGCCCGAGCGTGATCGAGTGACGCCGGGTCGCGTCCTGCACGAGCACGGGCGTGACCGCGCCGTCCCTGGCGAGGAGGAGCGTCCGGGATCCGACCTGGTCGTCCACCAGCGCCGCGATGGCCACCCCCGGCAGCTCGGCCGAGGCCCGGGCGAGGAGCGCCGTGAAGGTCTCCACCGTGTGGTCGCGGTCGTCGAGGCGTGGGTGATAGGCCCTGAGGATCCGGCGCTCCTCGTCCGTGCGCGTGGCCCAGCCCCAGTCGATGCGGCAGTCGGTGATGTAGATCGGCACGGCCGCCACAGTAGCGCGCGGTTCCTCGTGATGCTGACTCGACCGCCTCGACGTGCTCGACGCGCGTGCGGAGGGGCCACACCGTGGCGCGTGCCACCGCACGACGTCGGATGGCGTGGCGGACGAGCGGAATGATGTCGCGGCGCGCGGTGATGGCACATGGCTTGTATCCATCGGATGACATGAGGCCGCTGCTGATGGTGCCCATCATCCTGGTGATCGGGATCGCGCTCGGCGGTCAGGTCCCTCTCGTCTGGACGCTGGGCGTCGCGTTGCTCGCGCCGGTGCTGTTCCACGCCGCGGCGATGGGACGACCGGGCTATCGCCGCTGGCTCGCGGATCGACGACGACTCGAGCTGGAGCGCGACACCTGCCAGCGTCGGCAACACGCGCTCGAGTCTGCCGGTGTGCTCGGCGATACGCTCGCCGAGCTGACCGCGCTGGCGAAGTCGGTGGAGCTCAACGACGAGGTCGCGGCCGCGCGCTACGAGCTCGACGGGTTGCTCGACCACTACGTCCAGGTCGCCGTGGCGCTCAAGCGGTACGAGCACCTCATCGCCGCCAACGGCCGCGACGAGCTGGCCGCCGACATCGTGCGGTCCCAGGACGACCCGACCGCCGCCGCGCGCGTTCGTGTCCTGGAGCACCGTCTCCGGTGCCACGACCTGTGCGTGGCGGCGGCGAAGAAGCTACGGGCGCAGTCCGCCGCGATCATCGAGCTGCTCCGCCTCATCGCCCAGCGCTCGGCGATGCCCGACGTGCCCATCAGCGACCAGGACGCGGTCGAGCGCCGCCTCGCCGATCTCGAGATCACCGAGGCCGCGCTGGGCGAGCTGACCCCGGTGACGCTCGCGGAGCTGCCGCCGCTGCCATCGCTGCCGAAGAAGCTCGCGGCCTGAGCGACGTCGCCGGCGCGGCGGCCGGCTCAGCGGCCGTCCGGACCGAACGGATCGATCGTCGCGTTGGGATCGATCGCGGCGGGCCGGCGCTGCACCCGCTTCGTCGTGCGCGGCTTCTTCGTCTTCGCCGGCGGAGCGCTGGCGGCCGGGGCGATCGCAGCCGGCACGATCGTGGCGGGTGGGGCGATCACGGTCGCCGGCGGCGGCGGCGGCGAGGGCCGGTCCCGGGTCGCTCCTGGACGATCGTTCGAGAACGCCGCGAAGACCACCAGGGCGAAGGCGATCGCGAGTCCCCCGGCGAGCAGCCCGAAGCGGCGGGTACGCGCGGTCGCCGCGGTATCCGCCAGCACGGTCGCTTCGGTGCCGGTCACGCGCTCCTCCCGCAGGCTCGCCGGGACCGACACCGGGCCCGAGCCGAGCGCGAGACCACCGGCACGGCCGCCCATCTCGACGCGGGTTCGTTCGAGCGCCGCGACGACCTGATCCAGCGACGGCCGATGGACGTTCGCCTTCGCCAGCATCCCGACGATGAGCTCCTCGAGCACGGGCGGGATGTCGGGCCAGACCTCGCCCGGCGGCGAGACCGGCTCGGTGAGGTGGGCGACGATCAGATCGGCGACGTTGTCCGCGGTGAATGGCGGCTCCTCGAGGAAGAGCTCGTACGCGATGCAGCCGAGCGAGTAGATGTCGGTCCGGGCGTCGACGTCGAGGCCGCGCGCCTGCTCGGGCGCGATGTAGCGCGGGGTGCCGACCATCGTGCCCGCCCCGGTCACCTGACACATGTCGGGAGGCGGATCGGTCAACTTCGCGATGCCCCAGTCGAGGAGCTTCACGGTTGGCCCCGAGAGGAAGATGTTGTCGGGCTTGAGATCGCGATGGATCACGCCGCGCGCATGGGCAGCGGCGAGCGCCTCGCAGACCTGGAGCAGGATGTCGATCGCCTCGAGCGCCGGCACGCGACCGCGATCGAGGCGATCACCCAGCGACTCGCCGTGGAGGAGCTCCATGACGAGGTACGGACTACCGTCGGCGAGACGCCCCAGCTGGAAGATGTCGACGATGTTCGGGTGCTGGATCTGGTTGACGACGCGCGCCTCCTGCAGGAAGCGCTCGCCCGCGTGCATGCTCTCGCCGGTGCGCTGGCGGACCACCTTGAGCGCTGCGCGCTTGCCGATCTCCGTGTGCACCGCGGCGTAGACGGTGCCGATGCCGCCCTGGCCGATCTGTCGCTCGATCCGCCACTCGCCGAGCACGCTGCCGGGTTCGAGGTGGACGTCGCGCATCAGAACCTCCATGCGAGCGCCGCCGTCGCGCCCCTGTGGACCGGCATCACCGAGAGCACGGCCGCGCGCTGCTCGTCGCGCCAGCCGAGGTAGTAGAGCGTCGCGCCCGCCGCGGTGGCGACGATGCCGCCCGCGATCAGCGCCGTGGCGACCGTCACGTCGCGGTCGCCGTTGCCCGGTTGCGCGAGCGGATCGTGGTCGCCCTTCCGGTCGTCGCGGCCAACGCGCGCGATCTCGCGTTCGTCGTCGTGCTGGCGCATCGCGTCGATCGCGAGCGCCGTGCCGACGCCGGCCGCGGCCAGCCCGACGCCACCGATCACGAGCCCGGCGCGCTTGCTCGCCCGACCAGGCTCGGACGGCACCGCGGTGAGGACGTCCCCACCGAGGCGCGCGCGCACGCACGCATCGAGCGACGCGAGATGCCGTTCGACGATCGCGTGATAGCGCGACGTGGTCGCCACCAGCAGGTAGTGCCGGTACATCGTCGCCGCGAGCACACAATCACCCGTCAGGCGATAGGTCTGACCGAGGTTGTAGAGGAGGCCGGGGGACGGGACGAGGTCGTATGCGGCCCGAAAGTGGACGATCGCCTCCTCGTACTCGTGGCGATCGAAGTGAGCTTGTCCGCGGGCGGCCGCCTCGCGCGCGTGCGTCATCGCCGCATCGTCGGCGTGCGCCACACTCCCGGCCCAGAGCACCGCGATGGCAGCGATCAGGGCGCGCATGGGCCACGGCTCGTGCACGGCGCGTGCCCGTGCGCAGGTGAGCGCTCGAGCACGGCCGCTCGATCACGCTCGCTTCAGCGGGCCGCGATCGAGGCCCACGCGGCCTCGAGCCGCGCGGCGCGGGCCTTGCCGGCGACCTCGAGCAGGGGGCGATCGCGCTGCCAGCGCGCGAGCGCGTCGGGATCGAGCGTGGACCACGGCGCGCGCTCCGCGAGCTCGCGGGTCACGGCGATGGCGCCCGCGAGCGCCAGGTGCGTCGCCGGCGCCAGCGGCGGCGCCGCGGCGAGGGAGCGCAGCGACGCGACGGCGGCGAGCAGTCGTTCGACGAGCTCGCGCGACCACGCATGTCGCGCCGCCAGCCCGAGCATCCAGCCGAGCATGGCGCCGTGGACGTGGATGTCCTCGATGGTGCGAAACGGTTTCAGATAGTCGGTGTAGCCATCGCCCGGCAGCACGTCGTCGGGGGCGACCTGCGTGTCGAGCTGGATCTCGGCGTGACCGACCTCGGGCGCGAACGGCGGCGGCGGCATCGCCGTGATCGTCACGCCTGGCGACCGCGGTGACACGCGCACGAGCTTGAGTCGGTTTCGGCCCTGCTCGTCGGCGCCGGTTGCGGCGACCACGAGCAAGAGGTCGGCCTCGGCGGCGAGGGTCGACCAGCGCTTGGCGCCGACCAGCCGCAGCCCGGGATCGAGGCGGGTCCTGATCGCCTTCGGATGCGCGCCACCCTCCTCGGTGGCGCACAGGCTCGCGCGCGGCGGCACGTCGGGCACGAGGGCGGACAGGGCGGCGCCGTAGCCGGCCACGAACGCCGCGCCGACGCGGTCGGCCACGTAGCCGCCGCGCACCGCGCGATCGATCGGACGCTCGTCGAGATCGACGGGAAGCACCATCGCGAGCACGCTATCATGCGGCCATGTGCCGCAACATCCGGGTCCTCCATCACTTCCAGCCACCGACGACGCCGGAGGAGATCCACGCGGCAGCCCTGCAGTACGTGCGCAAGGTGAGCGGCACGGCGCGACCCTCGCAGGCGAACCAGGCCGTGTTCGATGCGGCGGTCGAGGCGGTCGCGGCCGCGACGACGGCGCTGCTCGACCAGCTCGAGAGCCGGGGCGAGCCGCGCACGCGCGAGGGCGAGGCCGCCAGGGGTCGGGCGCGCTGGGAGGCTCGCTCGGCGCGGATGGCCAAGAGCTGACGCGGCGGTGGCCGAGTGATGGTCGCCCGCTGACGCGACCGGCGCTACGACTGACCGCATGACCGAGACCGCCAAACCGCTCCTGCGCGGCGTGTCCCACCAGTTCGCATGCTTCGCCGCGCTCGGCGCGGGCCTCGTCCTCGTCGGCATGTCGCCGACGCTCCACGCCGCCGCGGCGACCACGCTCTACGCCGCCTCGCTCGCGGCGATGTTCGGCATCAGCGCCGCCTATCACCGCGGCGCGTGGGGACCGCGGGCGCGCGCGTGGTGGCGGCGCGCCGATCACGCGACGATCTTCCTGTTCATCGCGGGCTCGTACACCCCGATCTGCGTGCTCGCGATCGGCGGGCCCACCGGCGCGCGCCTCCTCGGGCTCGTGTGGGGCGGCGCCGCCCTGGGCGCGCTGCAGGCGCTGTTCTGGCTCCGCGCGCCGCGCGTCATCACCGCCCTCCTCTACGTCGCGCTCGGCTGGGTGCTGGTCGCGTACTGGCCCGACGTGTCGTCGGCGCTGTCCCTCGCGCCGCGGATCCTGCTCCTCTCCGGCGGCGGGCTCTACACCGCCGGCGCCATCGTCTACGCGCTGCGCCGTCCGGATCCCGCGCCCCGTGTCTTCGGCTATCACGAGCTCTTTCACGCGCTCGTGATCACGGCCGCGAGCTGTCACTTCGCCGCGATCGTGCTCGTCGCCCGCGGCCTCTGACGGCGGCGGCGGATCGCGGCGTAGAGCGCGGCCTGCACGGAAGGCGCGCTGCGGCGCAGCGCCGGGAACACGAGCGCCTCCTCGAGCGCGAGGTGACGCTCGAACGCGCCGCCGAGATACGTCGCGAGGCGGGCGAGCTCGGCCCGCGCGGCGGCGTGCAGCGGATCGTGCTCGAGGACGTGGCAGAGCAAGACCAGCCGCTGCACGTCTCGATCATGCTCCTCGTGCTCGTCGTTCATCATGCGCAACGCCTCGTCGACGTGCGGATCGGTGCCGGCGAGGAGCGGCGTGAGGAGCTCTTCCTCGTCCGCGACGTGGCGCGGAAACGCCAGGCTGAAGTACCGGCGGACCGCACGGGCCGCGTTCCGGCGCTCGCCGGGCGTGACGTCATCGGCCGCCGCGAGCTGCCACGCGAGGTTCACGTACAGCCGGATGCGCTGGTGACACTCCGAGAGCGCGACATAGAGCTCGCCTCCTTCCCGCGCCGGTCGCTGGCCGATCTGCGTCAGCATGAACGACTCCGTTGCACCGGGCGTGCCGGCCCCCCCGGAGCCGTGGGGAGACCGAACGCGCAGATCGTGCGGCCACACGTGTGTCCCCGGTGCGCCGAGCTCAGTTGTTGCGTGCGCCCTCGCGGATCCAGACCAGGATGAGCTGGTAGTCGGGATCGTTCGGACCCGTGAACGTGATGTTCGGGTGCCGGTCGGGCGGATCCTCTGCCGACGGCATCGTCAGGACGAGGCTCTGCTCCGGCATCTGGAGGTCGACGCGCTTGGGGCCGGCCGTCAACGCGAGCTCCTCGACGAGCTCGCGGTAGATGAGCGACGCCGAACCCTGGAGCGAGAGGTTGCCGAGGTCGCGGCCCGTGCCGTTGCCGGCGTGACAGGCCTCGCAGCCGCGCAGCTGGAAGATCGGACGCACCTGCTGCGAGAACGAGACGTTGGTGGGCAGCACGTTGGCGCCGTCGGTGATCTTGACGTCGGCGATCGTCGCCGCCGCCGGCGCCACGGGGCTGAGCGCCATCTCCATCGTGACCTGCGCGGTCGCGGTCGCGGTGAGGCCGACGAGGCCGGCCTCGATCTCGAAGAAGACGACCCAGCCCGACGCGCTGGTCTCGGTCGCGCTGGCCGCCGGCTGGAGCTGCGCGTCGAGGAAGAAGGGACCGCGGGCACCGGGGGGCACGGTGAACGCGGCGCCCGGGACGCCGGCACGAGGAGCGCCGGCGGCGTCGACGGCGCGGGCCAGGAGGATGCCGCGCGCCGCGCTCGGCGTGACGCCGAAGCCGCTCGCGAGCGACGCGATGTACGTCTCGCCGAGGGCGCGCACCTGGATGCCTTCGAGCGATGCGCCGATGACCTCGACCGCGGTGTACGTCGCGCGGTGGGTCGGCGGCGCCGCCGAGAGCACGTGGAAGACCGAGTTGGCCGGGATGGGCTCCATCGAGAACGCCGCGCCGTCGACGATGACGACCGGGGCGGGATCGAGCCCGCGCGTCGAGACGCTCGCGGTGCCGGTCACGACCTGCCCGGTCTCGAAGTCGATCACCTGGCCGCTCACGGCCAGGCCGCTCGGATCGCCGCCCTCGACGTCGTCTGTGCAAGCTCCGTACAGCGCGACGATCGCCACGGCCATCCCGATGAAGTTGATCCTGGTGCCCCTCATGCCGAGGGGTACAGCAACGCGCGGGCCAGCGTAAGCCCGCACACCATCGTCGGAACGACGGGACCGGAAACCCCGATCGCGGAGACCACCCCCGGCGCGCACCGGCCACATGTGGGCAGAAGCGACCACGACGGCGAGCGAATCGCGCGACACGGGTGGGGGCGCTCGCGCCGATGCTGCGGGCGAGGACGGCAAGGAGCGACGTGGGATGCGCAAGTCGATCGTGGTGATGTTCATCTTCGGTTCCGGGTGCGGCGGCGGCCCCGCTGATCCACTGGACGCTGCGGGTCCGCCGCGGATCCTGCAGGTGCTCGCGCGCGAGCGCGTGGCGATCGTCGACGACGAAGGGCACGAGCACGTCGAGCTGGCGGCCCGGCTCGCGTTCGGCGATCACCCCGACATCGACGCCGTCACCGACGACCGCGCCGTCGGCGAGGCGGTCGCGCGCGACGGCCAGCGCATCCGCGTGGTCGTCGACGAGCTCCTGCGCGGCTCGTCGATCGAGGAGATCCCGTGCGCGGACGGCTCGTGGAGCCGCGTCCCGGTGGGGACCGACATCGACGACATCGCGCGCTGTGCCGGCGCCGATCTGAGCCGCTGCGAGGCGGTGTGCATCGGCGCCGACGGCCCGGTCGGCATCCTCGACGTCAACGGCGACGGGGCGATCGACGACACCCGCCTCATCGACGGCGCGGTCGTCTTGACCTGTGACGGCGTCACCGTCGCGCTCGACCGCTCGCGCAGCTACTACCAGCCGGCGGGCAGCCAGCGGCTGGCGGCGGGCTCGGTCGGCACCGACTCGCTGGGCCCGGCGATCGCGATCGTCCCGGCCGAAGGGATGCGCCCGGGCGCGACGTGCACGCTCGGCTTCACCGACGTCGTCGACAAGCAGGGCCTCGCGCTGTGTGCGGCGACGGCCGGCGGCGACTGCATCCCCGGTGACACCAGCGCCATCTCGTTCGGCGTCGAGGCGTTCACGCTCGCCGCCACCGAGCCCCGCGACGGCGCCACGGAGGTGCCGCTCACGACCGATGGCTCCGAGGACGCGGCGATCACGATCCGGCTCAACTCCGAGCTGGCGCCCGCGTCGGTACGCGGCGCGATCCTCGTCGAGGCCGGCGATGTGGCCCTCGACGACCTCGAGGCGACGATGGCGGAGGACGACGCGGCCACCATCCGCATCACCGTGCCGGGCGGGTTCCGCGCCGGCACCGCGTACACCCTGACGATCGTCGGTGGCGCCGGCGGGATCAGGAACCGGTTCGACGACGCGCTCGCCGAGGATCAGGTCGTCCACTGGACCACCTCCGCGGAGGAGGACGACCGATGAGGCGCGAGATGTCCGTTCACCCTGAGCGAGGCCCCGGAGGGGCCGAGTCGAAGAGGCGTGCCCTCGCGATCTGCGTGGGTCTCCTCGTGCTCGTGGCGCTCGCCGGCCCGGCGGCCGCGCAGAGCCTCACCGCCGGCGCCGTGCAGGGCGTCGTCACCGACGCGACGACCGGCGAGCCGCTCGTCGCCGTGACCGTGGTCGCGACCTCGCCGGCGATGCAGGGCAGCCAGGCGGCGATCACCGACGAGACCGGCCACTACAAGATCTCCAACCTCGCGCCCGGCACCTACGCCGTCACCTGCTACTACGCAGACGTCGCCGTGCGCCGCACCATCGACGTCGCCGCCAACCGCACGACGCCGGGGCACCTCGCGCTCGACACGTCGCGGGTGGGCGGCGAGGTCATCACGATCGACGGGCGCGCGCCCGCGATCGATCCGACGGCGACGACCCAGGGCGTGACCATCGACGGCGAGTACACGCGGCGGCTCCCGGTCGGGCGCGGCTACGACTCCGTGCTCACCGCGGCGCCCGGCAGCTCGTCCGACGACGCTGGCGTCTCGTTCTCCGGGTCGAGCTCGCTCGAGAACCAGTACATCGTCGATGGCGTCAACACGACGACGCTGGTCTACGGCCAGCTCGGCTCGCCCATCGTCAACGAGTTCATCGAGCAGACCGACATCATCACCGGCGGCTACAACGCCGAGTTCGGGCGCTCGACGGGCGGCGTCGTGAACGTGGTCACCAAGACCGGCTCGAACCAGCTCCGCGGCAGCGTCTTCGGCTACCTCGGCCCGGGCGCGCTCATCGCCGGCGCCGCGCCCACCCCGACCCAGAGCACGTCGATCGACGCCGAGGGCCAGGTCGACTACGACGCCGACGTCGGCTTCGAGGTAGGCGGTCCGATCGTCCGCGATCGCCTCTGGTTCTACGCCGGCCTCGCGCCGCACGTCGAGCGCGAGCGGCTGGCGCGCGTGACCAAGCGGCGCGTCGACCGTGACGGCGACGGCATCCCCGACGTCGATCCCACGACCGGCTTCCTCGTGTTCGAGGAGCTCGATCGCCAGGTGCTGCGCACGCAGACGACGACCTACCCGTTCGTGGGCAAGCTCAACCTCGCGGTGCGACCGGAGCACCAGGGCCAGCTGTCGGTCATCGGCACGCAGGCCGGGTCCGACGACGTCGGGGTCAACGGCTTGCCGGGCGCGACGCGCTTCCACAACCGCGCCCTGACCACCGACGTCGCCGCGCGCTGGACGTCCAAGCTGAACGACAACCGGACCGAGCTCGAGGCGCTGTTCGGCTGGCACCGGTCGAGCTTCCGCCAGGATCCGTTCGACGCGGCGGCGCGCAGCATGGCGCGCCAGAACCTCTACTACGGCGATCTCGCGACGTGGGGCGGGCTCGGCGGCGAGAGCCCGCGCACGGTCGACGGCTGCAGCGACGGCGGGCCGACCGATCCGTACCCGATGATCCGCAACTGCCCCGACGAGGGCGTCGGGTACGCGATCGGCGGCATCGGCTACCTCGCCGACTCGACGGAGGAGCGCTTCGGCGCGCGGCTCGCCGCGACCCGGCGCTTCGTCGTGCTCGGTCACCACGAGGTCAAGGCCGGCCTCGATCTCGAGGACAATCGCCTCCGCACGCGGCGCGGCACGAGCGGCGACATCATCTACGACGTCAACCTGCCGACCGACTGGAGCGGCGGCAACACCGCGGTGTCGCGCTACGTGCGCCTCGCGCCCGACGGCAACCCCGACGGCCTGCCTGACATGTGCCCCGACACCGACCACGGCACGAGCTATGCGTGCGAGCTGCTCGGCCCCACCGATGTCATCGGGAACACGACCAACTGGGCCGCCTACCTGCGCGACTCGTGGCAGCTCCGCCCCGACCTGACGGTCAACGCCGGCCTGCGCTACGAGGAGCAGCGCCTGCGCTACGCGGAGGATCTGCAGGACACGGTCGATCCGTTCACCGGCGAGCACCGCGGCACCAACGCGATGACCCTGAAGGGCATGTGGGCGCCGCGCGCCGGCGTCATCTACGACTGGACCGGCGAGGGCCGCTCCAAGGTGTACGGCCACTGGGGCCGGTTCTACGAGTCCGTGCCGCTCGCGCTCAACAGCGTCAACTTCGGCGGCGAGACCACGTACCGCCGGGTCTACGACGCGTCGCAGTGCGGCGCGCCCGTCGACGGGGTCGGCGGCCCCGACGGTCCCGGCTGCGTCGCCGGCGGCGAGGCGCCGGCGCTCGGCTCGAGCGTGTACGGTGCGGGGGTCCTGGTCGCGCCGGGCGTCAAGCCGCAGTACATGGACGAGGCGATCCTCGGCGTCGAGGTCGCGCTCACGGACGACCTGAAGATCGGCGTGTCGTTCCACGACCGCCGGCTCGGGCGCGTGCTCGAGGACGTGTCGCCGGACAACACCGAGACCTACATCCTGTCCAACCCCGGCGAGTTCCCCGAGGAGGAGGAGGCCCGCCTGCGCGCCCGGCTCGAGGCGACGACGGATCCGGCGGAGCGCGCGCGGCTCGAGCACCAGCTCGAGATCTTCACCGGGATCCGCGACTTCGAGAAGCCGACGCGCGTCCACAACTCGCTCCAGCTCCAGGTGGTGAAGCGCTTCGCGCGGTCGTTCTTCCTCCAGGGCTCGTACACGTACGCGCGCACCCGCGGCAACTTCCCGGGCCTCTACTCGCCCGACAGCGGCGCGATCATCCCCAACATCACCGCGCAGTACGACCTCATCGAGCTGCTCGGCAACCGCGACGGACCGCTGCCGTCGGACCGGCCCCACGACCTCAAGGTCGATGGCTACTACGTCGCCGATCTGGAGAAGGCGGGGGAGCTCACGGCCGGTGCCCGCTTCCGCATCGCCTCCGGCACGCCGATCGACGCCCTCGCGTCGAGCAACATGTACGGCTATGACGAGTCGTTCGTGCTGCCACGCGGCGCCTTCGGGCGCACGAGCGTCGACGCCGGGCTCGACCTGCACCTCTCCTACGGGCGCAAGCTCGGCAAGGACCTGCAGCTCGAGGTCTTCACCGACGTGTTCAACGTCTTCAACCGGCAGGCGACGTCGTACCCCGACGAGTCGTACAGCTACGATCCCGTCAACCCGATCCTGGGTGGCGACAGCGAAGATCTGGTGTGGGCCAAGGCCCAGGACTGGGACGGCAACGAGCCCGACGATCCGCAGTCGCCGTCGCGCAACCGGAACTTCCGCAACGCGGAGACACGCACGCCACCACTCGCAGCGCGGCTCGGCGCCCGGTTGATGTTCTGATGATGGACCCTTCGACTCGGCCTGCGGCCTCGCTCGGGGCGAACGGGTTGGAGCTCCTCGGGATCACGAAGCGTCATCCGGGCAACGCCGTCGCGCTGGCGACCCTCGATCTCGCCGTTTCCGCCGGCGAGGTCGTCGCGCTCGCCGGGCCGTCGGGGTGCGGCAAGTCGACGGCGCTGCGCATCGCCGCCGGGATCGAGGCGCCGAGCGCGGGCACGGTGCGCATCGGCGGCCGCGACGTCACGGCGCTCACGCCGGCGCAGCGCGACGTCGCCATCGTCTGCCAGAACCCGACGCTCCAGGGGCATCTGACCGTCTTCGAGAACCTCGCCTTCGCGCTGCGCGCCCGGCGCATCGATGACGGCGTTCTCGCCGAGCGTGTCACCCGCGCGGCCGAGACCGTCGGCATCGAGCACCTGCTCCCCCGGTGGCCGCGCCAGCTCAGCGCCGGCCAGCGCCAGCGCGTCGCGCTCGGGCGCGCCATCGCGCGGGCGCCGTCGGTGTTCCTGCTCGACGAGCCACTGGCGTGGCTCGACCCCGACGCCCGCGCCTCGTTACGTCACGCGCTCGCGCGCGTCCTGGCCGCGTCGTCCGCGGCCGCGCTCGTCGTCACGCACGATGCCGCGGAGGCGGCGGCGCTCGGCGCCCGCCTCGTGGCCCTCGCAGCTCCTCGTGTAGCCTGAAGGCGACGTAGCGATCGAGCTCGGCGAGGACGCCGTCGAGGACGTGGATGACACCGGCGGCGACGGGTAAGACGACCATTCTCATCATTGCGATGCTCCTGGGTTGCGCACGAACGCGAGCACGCGCGCGTACGTGGTGATCTCGACCTCCGGCTTCGCCTTGGCGTAGTCGAGGAACTCCTCGATCGCGGCGCGGCGGTCGTTCTCCGATGGAGTGCCTGCGGCGTTCTGGTTCCACGACGCGACGTAGTAGTCGGTGTGGGCGCCGAAGAGGAACGGCGAGCGATTGCCGGCGAGCCGCTGGTCGAGCGTGTACTTCAAGGTGGCGACGAACTCGGCCTTGGTCATGGCGAACCCGCCGACCGAGGTGCTCGCCCAGAGGTTGTAGTCGAAGCCGGTGATGAGTCCGCCGTTCACGTCGAACCAGCTCTGGCGCTGCTTGAGCTTCGTGCGCAGCCCGGGCTCGACGCCGTACTGCTGGCACTTGTCGTCGGGCGGCACCACCACGGCGTAGACCGGCAGCTCCCACAGCCCGGGACGCGGATCGATCTCGACGAGGCCCTCACCCCACTCGACCTGCGTCGTGTGGCCGGGGCTGCGGTTGTCGAGGGTGTACGGCCAGTAGAAGTTGGTCCCGTCCTGGGTCGCGCCGTTGCCATTGTTGGCGCTGTCCTCCCACTCGTATCCTTCCTCGATCGAGGTGTCGTAGCGGAAGCCGACCTGCTTGACCGCGGCGAGCGTGTCGTTGTCGTACTTGAGGAACGGCGTGCGGAAGCCGATGACCTCGCCGGCAGGCACGCCGACCATGTCCTTGATGTACGTGTTGCAGTCGTTCATCTCCTGCAGCCAGCGCGCGAGGCCGACGTTGCGATCGGTCGCGTGCGTGACGGTGTGGTTGCCGATCTCGTGGCCGGCCATGTACGCCGCGCGCCAGGCGGCGGCCTGCGCGTACGTGCACGTGAGGTAGAAGCTCGCCTTGCCGCGATCGCGCAGCATGTCGACCGCCCAGGTCATGCCGCCGACCTGGCCGTTGTCATCCCAGCCGATCGCGACGAACTGCGGCACCTGCTGGGGCGTGAGCCCGCAGGGCGGATCCTGCGACGGAGGCACGTTGTCGGTGCCGGTCCACTCGCCGAGGCCACCGGTGCAGGTGATCGGAGGGCGACCACCATCGCCGCTGTTGTTGCTGCCACCGCCGTCCCCGGTGTCGGCGTGGTGGCCGCCGCCGCAACCCAGGACGAACAGAAGGGGGACCTGACGCGTGATCGACATGGACCCACAGTGGCGTTCAGTCACCTCCGCCGGTGGATCGTTCCAATCAGCTTCCGGGACCGATCCGCTCGTTGTCCAGGCCGGTTCAGGCCATCGTCTCGATGGAAAGCGGCCACGGCGACGGGGCGCGCGTCGCTACGGTCGATCTCGCCGGGCCGCTCGGGTCCGTCACGGAGGGTCGCATGTTCGCGCGCGTCGTCGTGCTGTGCTTGCTCGCAGGCTGTGGACCGACGCCGCTCGGGGACGGCGCAGGTGCGGATTCCGGCTCGGGCTCCGGCTCGGGTGACGGCGGTCCGCCGCCGACGGGCCGCGTGACCGGCACCGTCTGGGCGCCCGGCAACGCCATCGGCGCCGTGCCCGCCGGCTACGAGATCCCCGTCGCGGGCGCGATGGTCTACTTCGCCGATCCGGGCCCGCCGCCGGCGATCCCCGACCAGGTGTACTGCGACCGGTGCGAGCTGCACCCTGCCGTCTTCGTCACCACCGACGCCAAGGGCCGCTTCGTGGTCGAGAACGTGGCGCCCGGCGAGCACCGGCTGGTGATCGAGAAGGCGCAGTTCCGGCTGGAGACGACGATCACGGTGCCGTCGCAGCAGGTGCTCGCCGTGCCGGCGGCGCAGACCACGCTGCCGTCGGCGCACGACCCGGCGCGCGGCATGTGGACGCCGCGCGTCGCCATCGCGATCGGCGACTCCGACCACATCGAGGACATCTTCGGCAAGATCGGCATGCTGGAGCTCGACAGCGCCGGCCGCGTGCTCGAGGCGAGCTTCGGGGCGACCGATCGCATCGACCTGTACGGCAACCCGATCGATCCGCCGTTCCCGTCGCAGCACGAGGGGACGATCACGACGCTCTTCGCCGACCTCGCGCGCATGAAGCGCTACCACGTCATCTTCGTCCCTTGCAACTACGACTCGAACGTCGCGCCGCTGCAGTCGGTGGCGATGCGCCGCAACATCCAGGACTACGTCGCCGCCGGCGGCAAGCTCTACGTCACCGACTGGTCGGCGGAGTGGATGGACGCGGCGTTTCCGGCGTTCGTGCGCTTCGACGCCCAGCACGACACCACGCCCGAGATGGTCGCCGCGGGGAACATCTCCACCGGCGACGGCGACTTCGGCCACTTCGCGATGCACGCGCGCGCCGCCGACCCGGTGCTGAACGAGTGGCTCGACGGACAGAAGGCCCCGCTGGTCATCCCCGCCGGCGGCGAGGAGCTCGACTTCCCGAGCACGTACGCCGAGGGCGTGATCGACGCCGACGACTTCGTCGTCGAGGGCAACTGGACCCTCATCCGCGAGACGCCGACCGTGACCATCGGCACCGACGCGAGCGGGATGCCGGTGACCAACACCGCCAAGACCTGGATCTCCGGTGACTACATGGGCGCGTACTACCCGCACACGGTCACGTTCGAGCCGAGCTGCGGCCGCGTCCTCTACTCGACCTACCACACGGCCCAGAAGACCCACGCCTGGCTGGTCCCGCAGGAGCGCGTGCTCCTCCACCTGATCATGGAGATCGGGGTCTGCAACGCGGGGCCGGATATCGACTGACGGGGACTGACCCGGATCGACCCTGCGGCGCCTCCATCTCTGCAGGGCAAGGAGCTAGCGATGCGGTTTCTCACGGTGCTTCCACTTCTCCTGGCGGCGTGCGCCGCCGGCGGTAACCACGCCGGCGACGACACCGGCGACGACGACGGCGGCGTCCCCTCCGGCGACGGCGGCGTCCCCTCCGGCGACGGCGGTGGGCCGCGACCCGACGGCGGCGGCGGCGGCACCGACGGCGGCGGCGGCGGCACCGACGGCGGTGGCACGGTGTGCAGCGGCGGCCTCGGCCCGTGGACGGGCAACGACAACGTCGCGCCGTCGGCCAGCCCGCCGTGCGGGCTCCAGCCGTCGCAGGTCCCGCAGTTCGTCTCGCTCGGCTTCGACGACAACGCGTACTCGGGCCTCGACGGCAGCGGCGGCACCGGCGGCATGACGTGGGCGACGAACATGGCGCGCAGCCGCACCAACGCCGACGGCTCGCCGGTCCACCTGTCGTTCTACATGACGACGATCTACATGGACCAGTGGCAGTCGGAGAGCCCGACCTTCGTGAAGCGCGCGTGGCGACAGGCGCTCGTCGACGGCCACGAGATCGGCAACCACACCCAGGGCCACCTGCACGGCGGGATGTTCCCGCTCCTCCAGTGGCGCGCCGAGATGCAGTCGTGCATCAACTCGCTCACCCGGCCGTTCGATCCCAACGAGGTGAACTTCTCGCCGGACCCGACCAAGGGCATCGGCGCGTCGGCCGGCGACATCGTCGGCTTCCGCACGCCGTTCCTCGAGTACAACGACGCGACGCTGCAGGCCGCGAAGGAGCTCGGCTTCCGCTACGACTGCAGCATCGAGGACGGCTACCAGTGGCAGCAGAACGGGACCGACTACCTGTGGCCGTACACGCTCGACAACGGTAGCCCGGGGCACGAGGTGCTCGTCGGCTGGGGCAGCCGGCAGCCGATCAATCCGCGCCCGGGGCTGTGGGAGCTGCCGGTGCACCCGGTGATCGTGCCGCCCGATGACAAGTGCGCGATGTACGGCGTCGCGCCGGGCCTGCGCGCGCGGCTGCAGCAGCGCCAGAGCTGGTTCGACGTGCAGGGCGGGAAGATCACCGGCTTCGACTACAACCTGTGGGTCAGCTTCGCCATGACCAAGGCGGAGTTCGTCGCGACGCTCAAGTACACGCTCGACCAGCGGCTGGCGGGCAACCGCGCGCCGTTCATGTTCGGCACCCATACCGACTACTACTCGAGCAAGTACACGGCGGTGCCGAACGCGACGCTCCTGGAGCGGCAGCAGGCGATCGAGGAGTTCATCGACTACGCGCGCGCGAAGCCGATGGTGCGGGTGAAGTCCAACAAGGAGATCCTCGAATGGGTCCGCAACCCGGTCGCGCTGTAGCCGCGCCGGCGCTGGCGCTGGCGCTGGCCGCGGCGTGTGGGCCGAGCGAACGCTTCGGCGACGGCGGCGGCGGCGGCGGCGGCGTGGACGCGCGCGCGATCGATGCGCCGGGTGGCGGCGGCGGCGACGGCGGCGAGGAGCCCATCGACGACTGTCGCGCGCTGCGCGCGACCGTCCGCGACTTCACGCCGAGCTCGCACCCCGACTTCCAGCCGGCGAGCGAGTCCGACCACGCGTACCCGGGCCTGGTGCGATCGATGCTCGGCGTCGACGGCAAGCCGGTCTACGCGCACGCGGGCGCGACACCCCACACCGTCGGGCCGGCGCGCTTCGCGCAGTGGTACAACGACACGTCCGGCATCAACCTGCCGTTCACGGTGACGCTGCCGCTGACCGAGACCACGCCGGGGCGATTCACCTTCGACAGCGACGCCTTCTTCCCCATCGACGGCATGGGGTTCGGCGACGTGTACCTGGCCGACGATGGTCAGCTCCACAACTTCCACTTCACGACCGAGATCCACACGACGTTCAGGTACCAGGGCGGCGAGGTCTTCACCTTCTTCGGCGACGACGACCTCTGGCTGTTCATCAACGAGCGGCTGGCGATCGATCTCGGCGGCCTGCACCCGGCCCTGCCCGGCACCGTCGACCTCGACCAGATGGCGAACGCGCTCGGCCTCGAGGTGGGCCGCGTCTACCGCATGGACATCTTCCACGCCGAGCGCCACACCGACGCCTCCAACTTCCACGTCGAGACCACGATCGACTGCTTCATCGTTCCGTAGGAGCTCCCATGGTCCGCTCTCCCTGTTTCGCGCCCGCGTTCGCGCTCGCCTGCGCGCTGTCCACGCTCGGCTGCTCCGGTGGGACGCCGAGCGGCGGCGACGACGACGACGACATCGGGCCGGCCGACGCGGCGATCGCCGCCTGCGAGCCGACGAGCGCCGGCGCCTTCGCCTACGAGAAGATCGCGACGTGGGCCGACGACGCCCGGGGCGCGTACTCGATGATCCACGACGACATGTGCGGCGGGCAGTACACCGGCATCCAGGATCTGGCGGTGCCCGCGCTCGACGAGGCCGGCGTCAAGGCCGGCCTCGCGCCGATCGCGGGGCAGTGCCAGGACAACCAGGTGTGGAACGTCGTCGTCGACTCCGAGGCGCGCGGCCACGAGATCGTGAGCCACTCGTACACGCACGTGAACGTCACGGCGGAGAACGCGAACCACGAGGTCGCCGACGCCAAGTCGATGTTCGACTCGAACATCGCCAACCCGATCTCGTTCTACGTGTACCCGTACGACTACTTCACGCCGCAGACGATCGCCGCGGTGGGCGCCGCGGGCCACATCGGGTCGCGCGCCGGCCTCCGCGACGACAACGACGGGTTCGACAACCCGCCGATCAACGGCGCCGAGCCGGTGAAGGACCTCGAGGCCGAGTTCGACGTGTGGCCGCGCAGCTACTCGAAGTACGCCCTCTTCTTCCCCGAGGACGTGCTCACCGTGCACGCGTACAACGCGATCGAGCGCGGCGGGTGGGCGCTGCGTGAGTTCCACAGCGTGATGCCCGACGGCGCCGACCCGAGCCAGCACGGGTTCGGCCCGATCGAGGTGACGCCGTACAAGCGGCACCTCGCCTTCCTGCGCGACGCGTGGGACAAGGGCGTCCTGTGGACGGCGCCTCCGTCGACGGTGGTGCGCTACCGCCGCGCGCGCACGGCGTGCAAGGCGAGCGTGAGCGGGGACGCGATCACGTTCGACACGACGAGCCCGGACTGCGTGAAGTACGCGACCCCGGTGAGCGTGATCGTGACGACGACGAACGACGTGCCGCGTGTCGACGGCACGCAGCTGGGCGGCCCGGTCCTGTCGCGCAAGCTCGGCCCGCGTCGCTTCAGCATCACCGCCGATCCGACGAAGGGCGCGGTCTCGCTCACCGGCTGCGCCAACCCGGGCTTCGAGATCGATCCGACGCGCGAGCTCGCGACGCGGCCGATGCCGGCGAGCTCGGTCTGCGAGATCGAGACGGTCGCCGGCACCGGCTCGCCCGGGACCATGGACAACCTCGAGCGCGCGCCCGAGCAGCTCCAGGTCCTGCCCAATCCGTCGCAGGCCGACGGCCGCAACGGCAGCTGGTCGTGGTACCCGCAGGCGGCCAGCGTCGAGATCACGAACGAGGGTGCGGGCGCCGGCAACCGGGCACTCCGCTACCGCGGCACCGGCCTCGCCGCGTGGACCGGCGTCACCCTCGCCTTCCTGGGCGGCAACGGCGCCGGCACCTGCTACGACGCCGCTCGCTACACCGGCATCCGCTTCCGCATCCGCGGCAACGTCGCGGCGACCGACGAGCTGAACGGCAAGGTGATCGTCTCGCTCGTGACCGCCGAGACCCAGTCGCGCGACTTCGGCGGCGACCTCGCCGGCACCGGCGGCCACTTCAACAAGGTCGTCCCCGTCACCGCGGGCTGGACCACGGTGTCGATCCCGTTCGCCGACCTCAACCGCCCGACCTGGGGCGCGACCACCTCGCTCACCGCGGTCGCCAAGGGCAAGCTCCAGGCGATCGACTGGGGCGTGACCAACATGGCCTCGTCGTTCGACATCTACCTCGACGACGTCGAGCTGTACTGATCCTGCGCGCTCACCCCGACGAGGTGAGCGCGCTTGTGCGCCGGGTGGCGGTCTGATGAGATCGCGCGATGGAACGTGATCGAGGGGAAGGGCCCGCGCGCGGCCCGCGCGGCACGCAGGTCCTCGAGCAGCCGCAGCCGCAGCCGCAGCCGCAGCCGCAGCCGGCCGTGCCCGCTCACGCGGCGGTGACGCTGCGAGCCCCGGCGGGCTCACACGACCCGCGCGACGGCGCCACCTCGCCGGCGGCCGCGGGCGGGATCGCGGAGCTGACGTCGGCGCGCCACCAGCTCGTGAAGCTGCTCGGCAAGGGCGGCATGGGCGAGGTCCACGTCGCCGTGGACCCGGCGCTGCGACGCCGGGTCGCGTTCAAGCGCCTCTTGCCCGAGCACCATCAGAACTCGAACCTGTCGGCGCGCTTCCTGACCGAGGTGCAGGTCACGGCGCAGCTCGACCACCCGAACGTGGTGCCGGTCAACGGCTTCGAGCTCGCCGAGGACGGGACGCTCGGCTACTCGATGAAGCTGATCAAGGGCCGCGACCTCGCCAGCCACGTCGAGAAGTGGCGCGCCGACGCACCTCGCTACTCGGCGGCCGAGGCGCGGCGCCGGCTGGCCTCGCGCCTCGACATCTTCCTGCGCATCTGCGAGGCGATGAGCTACGCCCACGACAAGGGCGTGCTCCACCGCGACCTCAAGCCCGAGAACGTCATGGTCGGGACGTTCAACGACGTCTACGTCATGGACTGGGGCATCTTCAAGGTCATCGGCGATGCGGCGGACGACGATCGGGTCTCGCTCGCCGCCGAGGCGGCGACCAGCGCCGGGCACGGCAAGACCCTCGACGGCATGGTGCTCGGCACGCCGGGCTACATGTCGCCGGAGCAGGCCAGCGGCATGGTGTCCTCGCTCGACGCCCGCTCCGATCAGTTCACGCTCGGGCTCATCCTCGCCGAGCTGATCACGCTGCGGTCGGCGCGCCCGGCGAGCTCGGTCGAGGAGGCGCTCGAGCTGGCCCGCAACGGCTTCGTGCCGCCGCTGGTCGCGGCGTCGCCGCGGCAGCGCATCCCGCGCGAGCTGCGGGCGATCGTCGCGCGCGCCACGCGGCTCGATCCGCGCCAGCGCTACGCGTCGGTGCGCGAGCTCGGCGACGACCTGCGGCGCTTCCTGCGCGGCGAAGGCGTGAACGCCGCCCCCGACAATCCGGTGCAGCGGGCGGCGCGCTGGCTGGCGCGGCACCGGATGATCGCGCTCGTGACCATCCTCGCGCTCCTCGCGGTGGGCGCGGCCGCGGTGGCCTGGCAGATCCGCGCCGCCGACCAGGCGCAGGCCGCGCTCATGCGTCGCCACGCGCGCCACCAGGCGCTCGCGGTGATGGCCGCCCGTCACGCCGACGCGCTCGACGCACACTTCGCCCGCTGGCAGATCGCCGCGGCGAGCCTCGTCGGACGCGCGAGCGAGGTCATGGCGGCGCGCCAGGGCGACGCCGACGCCGTCGTCGATCCAGGCGCAGCGACGATCTACCTCTCGAGCGACTTCGACGCGGGCCGCGGGCCGCCCGACGTGGCGCCGTCTCCTCGCCACGGCCAGCCGGTGAGCCTCGACGCGCCGGTCGTGCAGCTCGCGCCCGGCGTCACGCTCACCGGCGATGCGGGGCGAGCCGCCGTGCGCGCCGTCGGGCTGCACGGCGCGCTGCTCGACGCGCTCCTCGCCACGTCACCCGATGGCGACGGCACGCTCGCCGACCGCGAGGTGCGCGCGCTCGTCATCGATCGCGGCGTCCCCGCGCTGCGCGCGTTCGTCACGTCCGCGACCGGCGTCCACGTGACGCTGCCGGGCAGCGGCGGCTTCGCGCCCGACTACGACGGACGCGAGCGCAAGAAGTACACGTCGGCCCTCCAGCAGGCGGCGCGCCCGGGCTCCGTCGCGTGGGGAGAGCTGTTCACGGACCGGCACGGCCTCGGCCTCGTCCTGCCGGTCGCCGGCGTCCTCCACGATCGCGGCGAGGTCCGCGGCGTCGCCGGCCTCGAGCTGTCACTGGTGTGGATCGCCGAGCACATCCTCGGACTCGAGGTCGCGGGCGTGGAGGAGGTGCTCCTGCTCGACGCGGCCGGCGGCGTCGTGGTGCAGCGCGGCCCCGGCGACGCGCTCAGCTACGCGACCGCCGCCGGCCACGGCGAGAGCGAGGCCGTTCGCTTCGCCGCGTTCACCCACGACGACGCCCGCAAGGCCGTCGCCGGACCGGACGCCGGCGTCGTCGAGCTCCCGAGCGGCCGACTCGTCGCCCTCTACCCGCTCTCGGCGGTGCCGCTCACGCTCGTCCTCGTCGCCAGTCCGCGACGGATGACCGACGAGCGCTGAGCGCGCGAACCCGTCACTTGCCGAGCGCGCCCTTCACGTCGACCTTCCCCTTCACGTCGACCTTGCCCTTGACCTCGACCTTGGCCTTGGGCGGCGGGGGTGGCGGCGGAACCTTCAGCTTGATGTCCGCCTTGGCCTTGATGTCGACCTTGGCCTTGGCGTCGGCGGCGGCCCTGGCCGCGGCGTCGGCGGCGGCCTTGGCCTTGGCGTCGGCGGCGACGGCCGCACCCTTGGCATGCGCCGCGGCGCCGTGCGCGTGGGCCGCGCCCGCGCCGACGGTCACGCCCGCGCCGGCCTTGGCGTCGGCGCCGGCGCCGACGGTGCCCTTCACGGCGTTGCCGGCGCCGGCGCGGTGATCGACGACCGCGGGACGGCCGACCACGCGTCCGTCACCGCCGAGCTTGACCGACATGCGCGCGCGCGCGGCGGCGTC
>DDTA01000009.1 GCA_002344285.1 Myxococcales bacterium UBA2376 | reverse complement strand
CAGCGCGGCGCCGCCGGGATCGACGGCCTCGTCGCCGGCGCCGCCGGCGCGGCGGCGCGAGGTGGAGCGACCGTGCTCGTCCTCGGCGATGTCAGCTTCGCCCACGACGTCGGCGCGCTGGCGTGCGCGCGCGGCCTGCCGCTCGCGATCGTCGTCATCGACAACGGCGGCGGCCGCATCTTCGATCAGCTGCCGGTGGCCGGGTGCGACCTGCCCGACGGCGCCTTCGAGCGCCTGTGGCGCACGCCGCCCGCCCTCGATCCGGTCGCCGCGGCGCGCGCGTTCGGCCTCGACGCCGCGCTCGTCCGGGATCCGGACGAGATGGCCGCGGCCATCGATCGCAGCCTCGGGCGCGGCACCGGGCGCGGTGCCGCCGGCCCGATCGTCATCCACGCCCCGGTCGCGCCCGAGTCCGCCGCCACGATCCGCAGCGCCGTCACCGCGGCGCTGGCCGCCCCCGCATCGGGGCGATCACCGCAGAGGAGCCACGCATGAGCGACGTCACCTGGATCCGCATCCCCGGCTACGAGGACATCAAGTACGAGAAGTCACCCGAGGGCATCGCCAAGGTCACGATCAACCGCCCCGAGGTCAGGAACGCGTTCCGCCCGCAGACGGTGACCGAGATGATCCGCGCGTTCGACGACGCGCGCGACGACGCCGAGGTCGGCGTGGTCATCCTCACCGGCGAGGGTCCCGACGCGTTCTGCTCGGGCGGCGACCAGCGCGTGCGCGGCAGCGGCGGCTACGTCGGCCAGGACGGCGTGCCCCGGCTCAACGTGCTCGACCTGCAGAAGCGCATCCGCTACCTGCCCAAGCCGGTGGTCGCGGCGGTCGCGGGCTACGCGATCGGCGGCGGCCACGTGCTGCACGTCGTGTGTGACCTGACGATCTGCGCGGACAACGCGAAGTTCGGCCAGACCGGCCCCAAGGTCGGCAGCTTCGACGGCGGCCTCGGCAGCTCGTACCTGGCGCGCATCATCGGCCAGAAGAAGGCGCGCGAGATCTGGTTCCTGTGCCGCCAGTACGGCGCGCAGGAGGCGCTCGACATGGGGCTGGTGAACAAGGTCGTCCCGCTCGCCGAGCTCGAGGCCGAGACCGTGCAGTGGTGCCGCGAGATGCTCGCGCTGTCGCCGATGGCCCTGCGCTTCCTCAAGTCGGCGATGAACGCCGACTGCGACGGCCAGATGGGCCTGCAGGACCTCGCCGGCTCCGCGACCCTGCTCTACTACCTCACCGAGGAGGGCCGCGAGGGCAAGGAGGCGTTCCTCGAGAAGCGCAAGCCGAACTTCAAGAAGTTCCGGCGCTACCCCTGAGCGCTCGAGCGCCTGGAAGATCGAGGAGCGACCGATGCCGGCGAGCGTACGTGACTGGGTGGCCGCGGCGAGGCCGCGAACGCTGACCGCGGCGGTCGCGCCGGTCGCGATCGGCACGGCGGCGGCGCATGCCGCAGGCGGCGTCGCGTGGGGCCCCGCGCTCGCCGCGCTCGCCGGCGCCGGCTTGCTCCAGATCGGGACCAACTTCGCCAACGACGTCTTCGACGCCGAGAAGGGCGCCGACACGGCGGAGCGCAAGGGCCCGGTGCGCGCGGTCGCGGCCGGGCTCATCAGCGCGGCGGCGATGCGCGCCGCGATGATCGTGACGTTCGGCCTGGCGGTGGCCGTGGGCGTGTACCTCGTCACGATCGGCGGCTGGCCGATCGTCGCGATCGGCCTGGCCTCGGTGGCGGCGGGCGTCGCCTACACCGGCGGGCCGTGGCCGCTCGGTTACCACGGGCTCGGCGATCTCTTCGTGATGATCTTCTTCGGCCAGGTCGCGGTGTGCGGCACGGCCTACGTGCAGGTCGGCGACGTGCCCGCGCTGGCGTGGTGGCTGTCGTTGCCCGTGGGCGCGGTGGCGACGGCGATCCTGGTGGTCAACAACCTGCGCGACGCGGAGACCGACGTGAAGGTCGGCAAGCGCACGCTGGCGGTGCGGTTCGGACGGCGCTTCGCGCTGGTCGAGTACACGGCGCTGCTGGCGCTCGCGCACGGCGTGCCGATCGCGCTGGGGCTGGGCGCCGTCGAGGGCGTGGGCGCGTGGACGCTCCTCGGCGCGGCGACGGCCCCGTGGGCGGTCGTGCTGGTGCGGAGGCTGGTCCGCGCCGTGCCCGGGCCGGAGATGAACGTGCTGCTCGGCGAGACCGCGAAGCTCTTGCTGGTACAGTCCGTCGCCATGGCGGTCGGGATCGCGATCGGGGTCGGGTGACGCGCGCGCGGCGGCGGACGACGGCGAGCGGGATCCCGATCGTGCTCGACGGCGTGCGCGTGGTGCCGTGGCGGCGGACGTTGCCGGCTCCCGTGTCCGACGGGCGCAACGTCTGGCGCGAGCGCAGCGGGTGGCTCCTGGTCGTCGAGCGCGACGGCGTGCGCGGGATCGGCGAGGTGTCGCCGCTGCCGGGCTTCGACGGCGCGACGGCGCGCGACGCGCGGCGCGCGGCGCTCCGGTTCGGGCTCGAGACCGCGATCCTGGACGCGGAGGCGCGGCGGCGCGACCTCCGGTTCGCCAACCTGATCGTCGACGCCGCGCTCGCGCTCGTGCCGGTGAACGCCGTGGTCCACGACGTCGACGGTGCGGTCGCGGCGGCCGCGCGCGGCCGGCAGACGCTGAAGGTGAAGGTCGGCGCCGATCACGCGCGGACGATGGCGACCCTGCGCGCGATCCGGGAGGCGCTGCCCGACGTCGCCCTGCGCGTCGACGCCAACCAGACCTGGCCGCTGGCCGAGGTCGAGGCGCGACTGGGGGCGATCGCCGAGCTGCGGGTCGAGTACGTCGAGGAGCCGGCCGCGGGCCTGGCACCTGGCCTGACCTCGCGCCTCCCGGTGCCGATCGCGCTCGACGAGAGTCTCGCCGCGCCGGACCGCGACACCTGGCTCGAGCGGGCGCTGGCGACCGGCGCGGTCGGCGCGCTGGTGCTCAAGCCCACGGTGCTGGGCGGCATCCTCGTCTGCCGCCGGCTGGCGACGATCGCCCGCCGTCATGGCGCCGCGGTCAACATCACCCACGCGCTCGAGGGGCCGGTGGCGCACGCCGCATGTGCGGAGCTCGCGCGCGCGCTGTCGGTGCGCGGAGCGGCCGGGCTCGACCACCACGCCGTGCTGGCGACCTGGGCGATCGAGGTCCCGCAGCTCGCGGAGACGTCGATCATCCCGGCGTCCGGCGCCGGGCTCGCGATCGACATCGACGCCGCGATCGCGGCGGCCGCTGGCGAGCGATGATCCTCGCGTCGCCGCTCGTCGCGGGCCTCGATGCCGCCTCGGTCGACTCGGTCGCGCGCGCGCTCGAGGAGCGGCGCCCGGTCGGGCTCATCCACGACCGGCTGCCGCCCGGCGATCAGGCGGAGCTGGCTGCGCGCCTGGCCGCGTCACCGGTGCCCGACGACACCGCCGCCGTCGTCTTCACCTCCGGCTCCACCGGCCGCCCCAAGGGCGTCGTCCTCTCGCGCGCCGCCCTGGACGCCGCCGTCGCCGCCAGCGCGGCGCACCTCGGCGCGCGCGACGACGATCGCTGGCTCCTGCTCCTGCCGCCGGCGCACATCGCCGGCCTCGGCGTGATCGCGCGCAGCCTCGCGCTCGGGGCGCCGCCCGCGCTCGCGGCCCATGACGCCTCGGTCACGCTGGTCTCGATGGTGCCGACGCAGCTCGCGCGCCTCCTGGACGACGCGACCTGGCAGCCGCCCCGCGCCTGGCGCGCGGTCCTCCTCGGCGGCGCCGCGGCGGCGTCCGAGCTGGTCGCGCGGGCGGGCGCGCGCGGCGTCCCGGTGCTGACGACCTACGGCATGAGCGAGACCTGCGGCCAGATCGCGACCTGCCCGCCGGGCGTCGCGCCGCCCGACGGCGCGGTCGGCGTGCCCCTGCCCGGCGTCATGGTGGACGCCGGCACGCGCGTGGCTCCCGGCCTCATCACGGTGCGCACGCCCGCCGCCTTCACCTGCTACCTCGACGAGCCGCGCCCCGATCCCGCCGCGGTCGTGACGAGCGACCTCGGCTTCGTCGAGGACGGCTGGTTGTACGTGCTGGGCCGCGCCGACGACGTCATCATCACCGGCGGCGAGAAGGTCCACCCGCTCGCGGTCGAGCGCGCGCTCGCGGATGTGCGCGGCGTCGCCGCGGCGTGTGTCGTCGGGGTGCCGGATACGACCTGGGGCCAGCTCGTCGCCGCGGCGATCGTGCCCGCGCCGGGTGCAGACGTGGGCGCGCTCGAGGTGACGATCGCCGCGCTCCCGCTCGCGCCGCACGCACGCCCTCGCCGCCTCGTCTTCGTGGACGAGCTGCCGTTGCTCCCGAGCGGCAAGCTCGATCGCGCCGCCGTCGTGCAACGGCTGCACCAAGCCTGACAATCCAGATCGGGCACGGGCACGGGCACGGGCACGGGCACGGGAGCAGGCCTGGCAGAAGAACGCGCTGCGTTCTTCTGCCGCCTGCTCAGCGCTTCCGCTTCGTGATGCGCACGGCCTCGACGGCGCGGTCGGTGGCGGCGACCACCTCGATCGAGGCGCCGCCCACGGAGACGTGCGAGCCGGGCACCGGGATGCGGCGGAAGCGCTCGATGAGGAAGCCGGCGACGGTCTCGTAGTCGTCGCTCTCGGGGATGCCGAGATCGAGCGCCTGGTTCAACTTGGCCACCGGGATCTTGGCCTCGACGCGCCAGACCCCGGGCTTCTCCTGGCGGATCGGCGAGGGCTCGTCGTCGTACTCGTCGTCGATGTCGCCGACGATGGTCTCGAGCAGATCCTCGACCGTCACGATGCCGACGGCGCCGCCGTACTCGTCGACGACGATCGCCATCGGGTTGCCGCCGACCTGGAGCTGCACGAGCAGGTCGACGGCCTTCATGCTGCCCGGGACGTAGTTGGCCGGGCGTGCGATCTCGCTGACCGCACGCGCCCGCTGATCGGCGCCGCCCGCGAGGATGTCGAAGGCATGCACGATGCCGACGATGTCGTCGACGCGCCCTCGGTAGACCGGCATGCGCGAGTGCTGCTTGTCGGCGACCTCGAGCGCGGCCTCGCCGAGCGTGGTGTCCTCGGGCAAGGCGGTCACCTCGGACAGCGGCACCATCAGGTCGTCGACCGAGTACTCGGAGAGCTCGAAGACGTTGGCGATCATCTCGCGCTCGTCGGCGGTGATGCCCGACGCCTTGTCCCCGGCCGGCTCGCTCTCGATGATGAGCGCCAGCTCGTCGCGCGTGATGAAGGCCTTCTTCTTGTCGGTGCCGGCCAGGCGCGTGGCCGCGCCCGCGAACGCGCTCACCAGGATGACCAGCGGACGCATGAGCCAGCCCACCGGCACCAGGACGAACGCGAAGAGCGACACCAGCCGATCGGCGTGCGCGCCCGCGATCGCCTTGGGGACGAGGTGGCCGAGCACGACCATGGGCACGAGCACGAGCAGCGCGGCCCACGCCTCGCTGTAGCCGTGACCGAGGAGGTACGCCGCGCAGGTCGCCGCCACCGTCAGGCTCGCGGCGGTCGCGCCGATGAGCACGGTGGCCGCGGTCGTCTCCTGGCGCGCGAGGAGGCGCTCGGCGGCGCGCGCGCCGCGGCTGCCGCCGCCGGCCCGCTGGCGCAGGCGCGCGCGATCACACGAGCCGAGCGCGATCTCGGCGCCGACGAAGAGCGCCTGCGCCATCGCCGCGAGCACGCCCACGGTGATGAGCTGCTGCAGCGTGATCACCGGCTGCCTCCCTTGGGCTGGGCGTCGCCGACGTCGGCCGCGAGATCGTCGAGGTCGAACGGCTTCGTGATCTCCGCCGGCACGTCATCGGAGGCCTCGGGCGCGGGCACCGGATCGAGGTCCTCCGGCGGCGGGATCGCCGGCGGCTCCGCGGCGTGACCGATGAGCTCGAGGACGCCGGTGGAGCGCGAACGCCTGGGCGGCGGCTCGTCCTCGGGCGGCGGCGTCTCGTCCGGATCGCGCTCCGCCACCTCGCCGTCTCCGTCGGAGGCCACGGCCGCGGCGGGC
>DDTA01000274.1:312-4069 GCA_002344285.1 Myxococcales bacterium UBA2376 | reverse complement strand
GTGACCAGCGGCTCGACGCGGCGGGGCGTGACCGAGGTGAGGCCGGCGAAGAGCAAGCCGGCGAGCTCCTCGCGCACCTCGCCGAGCGCGATCGCCGCCGTCGACAGGCCCATGGCGCGGGCGGTGAGCGCCCAGCTGGAGGTGCCCGCCTCCTCCGGCGCAGCGACGCGCACCTTGCGCGAGCCGCGCGCCGGATCGACGACCAGCACCGAGCGCAGCTCGAGCCCGCGTCGTGCCTCGACGACCACGGCGAGCGGGACGATCGTCGGCAGCGCGCCGTCGAGGAACAGGTCGCCGACGACGGTCCGCAGGGTCGCGCCGGCGAGCGCGGTGGCGACCCGATCGGCGACGCGATCGTCGTCGGGCAGGAACACCGCGGCGCCGTCGGCGTCGGCGAGCTGCAGCCGCCCGCGGTCGGCGATCACCATCTCGCAGGTGATCGCGACCGGCAGGGTCTCGGGCGCGAAGACGTCCTTCTTGTGCTCCTGGAGCGCGGCGATCGCGGCCTTGACGCCGGGCAGCGCGCGCTGGGTCATGCGCTCGAGCGCAGCGGCGTCGATCGCGGCCCGCTGCGGCGCCTCGAGATCGATGCGGCGGGGCGCGTACGACGGAATAGAGGCTGCCGCCGGCGGCGGCGAGCACGGTGCCGGCGTAGCTGGGCTTGGGCGGGGTCCGCTTCGCCAGGAACGCCGGGAGGATCTGCTTCTCGGCGTAGTGCTCGCCGGAGCCCAGCTCGACGAAGCGGCTCTCGCGGATCACGAAGTCGTCGGCGGTCTCGCGCGAGAAGAAGCCGACCTCGACGAGCTCGAGGCCGGCCACCGGCGCGCGATCCTTCTTGGTCCAGGTCTTGCCGATCAGCTCCTCGACGTGACGGTCGTCGAGCGCCTCGCCGCCGAGGTGCTTCTCCAGCTTCCGCGCGGTGAGCAGCAGGTCGGCGAGGAGCTCGGCGTAGGCCGACTCGTCGAACGCGTGGCCAGCGCGGCGCGCGCGCTCGAGCATGTCGGCGAGCGCGACCGTCTTGCCCGAGAGCCGGCGCAGCTTGTGCTCGCGCAGGTTCTCGCCGAGCGCGCGCACCTGGGCCGCGCGGTCCGAGGCCATCGCCGCGACGCCCGCGACCGCGAGCTCGCGCACGAGCGTGCTCACCTGCTCGACGCCCTTGCCCATGAGCGCGCCGGCGTCGACCTTGCCCTTCTTGACCGCCTTCTTCTTGCCGTCGCCCATCCCGGCCGGCGCGCTGTCCGCCACGGCGAACGCGTCGGGCGCGTTCGACCAGGCGACGAGCAGCGCGGCGGCGTGCTTGCAGAACGGGCGGCTGCGCGCGGCCATGCACGAGCAGCGGCCGCGGACGCCCTTGTCCTCGAACAGGATCTGCACCTTGTACGTGCTCGAGCCGGCGGCGTCGGCGAAGAGCTTGTGCTCGTAGCGCGCGAGGTGGGCGAGCCCGCCGTCGTCGACGATGCGCGCGCCCTTCTGCAGCTCGCCGGCGTCGGTGACGATCTCGCGCAGCTGCTTGAGGCCCAGCTTCGGGATCTCAGCCATGGTCTCCCCCGGTGGCGGCATGTTCCCGGATCACCCCACCCGGATCCTGCCCCTTCATGATGCGCTCGACGACGCGTACGAGCAGCTTCGGCGTGCAGCCGAAGCAGTGCGCGCCGAGCGCCGCGAGCTGGGCGGCGAGGTTGTGGTCGTAGCTCGGCTTGCCGCCATCGGTGAGCGCGAGCAGGACCATGACCTTGACCTTCGACTCGCAGAGCTCGCGGATGCGGGCGACCAGCTCGCCGGCGTTGCCGCCCTCGTAGAGGTCGGTGATGAGGAGGAAGATCGTCTTCTCCGGCCGCTCGATGAAGTGCGACTGCACGTAGGCCACGGCGCGGTTGATGTCGGTGCCGCCGCCGAGCTGCGAGGCGAACAGGACCTCGACCGGATCGACCAGGAGCGGGGTCACGTCGACGATCTCGGTGTCGAAGAAGAGGAGCCGGGTCTGGAGCACGTCGATCGACGCGAAGATCGCGCCCATCACCGAGCTGTAGACGACGCTCTGCCCCATCGAGCCCGACTGGTCGACCGCGATCACGACCTCCCAGTCGTGGCGCCGGCGCTGGTTGGCCCAGAAGTAGACGCGCTCGGGCACGAGCCGCTGGCGCTCGCGGTCCCAGCCGCGCAGGTTCTTGGTGATCGTGCGCTTCCAGTCGAGGTTGCGGGCGAGCTTGAGCGGGCTGTCGTGGCTGCGGCGCGCGGCGCCGAGCAACGACGTGCGCACCTCGCTCTCGAGCTGCTTGCGCAGGTCGTCGACCACCTCGCGCACGATCTGGCGCGCGATGTCCTTGGCCTTGTCGGGGACGAGGCCGCGGGCGGAGAGGAGCGTGGCGACGAGGTCGACGTTCTTCTCGAGGTACGGCAGCGTCTCGGGCTCGAAGAGGAGCTCGGTGAGCCCCTTCCGGTCGATCGCGTCCTTCTGGACGAGGGCGACCACGTCGCGCGCGAAGAACTCGCGCAGGAGGCCGAGCCACTTGGGCAGGTACGGGCGCGAGCCGCCGCTGCCGCCCTTGCGCTCGTCGTCGTAGACGAAGCCGAGCGCCTGGTCGAAGTCACCGAGGCGGCCGCCGTCGACGCCGCCCACCTGCGCGAGCTGGCCGAGCCCGCCGAGCGAGAGCTCGGGCGCCGCCTTCTCGACCTCGGGGCCGAGCGCGAGCCGCCAGCGCAGGAGCGCTTCCGCCTGCTCCGCCGCCAGAGGCGGTGGAGCAGGCGTCTTCGGATCTCGATTGCCCTTCTTGCTCATAACAGGTCGTCGAGGTCGTCCATCGCGGCGGCGATGTCGGCGCTCATCTCCTTCAGCTTGTCGACGTCGCGCGCGGCGAGCACCTGGGCCGCGGCCTGCGCGCTCGCGCCGATCTTGCGGACCGCGAGCAGGTTCTCGAGCAGGTAGCGGCGCTCGGTGGCGCCGAGGCCGGAGAAGGCGCGGCGCAGGAGCGGCGCCATGTCGCGGAAGCGATCGGCGGCGATCGCCTGCACGAACTGGTCGAGCGCGCCCACGACCGCGCGGTTCTTGACCAGGACGAGCGCGTTGACGCCGAGGAAGCCCTCGAGGAAGGCGGCGCCGGCGCGCGGATCGATGAGGCTCGACAGCCGCAGCGAGACCAGCGCGACGACCTCGTCCTCGGTGAGCTTCTCGGCGAGGTAGAGGAGCCCGGCGACGAGGCCGGCGCACGCCGGGTGGATGCGGTCGTTCCGCGACAGTCCGTGCGCGGTGTCGAACCAGAGGTCCCGATCGATGCGCGGCTGGGCGAGGGCGAGCTCGTGGAGGATGCGCATCGCCTGGCGCGCGGGCTGGACCGCGGCGTCGTCGCCCTGGCAGGCGCCTTCCACGCGCAGGACGGCGCGGGCGAAGGTCTTCTCGCACAGGGCGAGGATGACGTCCTCGCTCGCCGCGTCCGCGCCGCGCGACGAGCCGTAGCTGACGAGCCCCGACAGGGCGCGGGCGGCGCGGGCGAGCGACGCCAGATCGTCGTCGACCGCCGCGAGCCGCTCGGTGGCGGCGAGGGCCTCGCCGACGACGCGCGGCGCGCGGGTGACGACCGCCTCCATGAGCACGTGCGCGGCCTCGGCGGCGGAGGTCACGCCGGTGAGGCGATCGGCGAGCAAGCGCTCGGTGACCTGGAGCAGCGAGTCGCCGTGCACGATGCTCTCGACCAGGGCGACGTCGGTGGAGGGTGTCCACTGCCCCTCCCAGTGCTCGCGCACGCGGGCCAGCGCGTCG
>DDTA01000274.1:0-155 GCA_002344285.1 Myxococcales bacterium UBA2376 | reverse complement strand
ACGGTCGGCCACAGGAACCCGTCGACGTGCTGGGCCTCGCCGCGGCAGAGCGTGGCGATCGACGCGTCGCGGATCTCGTCGAGGCCGGGCGCGTGCTTGCCGCGCATGTTCGCGAGCATGACCGCGAGCCGGTAGGCCTCGATCGTGTCGGCGAG